>CAIUCZ010000043.1 GCA_903897785.1 Candidatus Falkowiibacteriota bacterium | reverse complement strand
TAAAGAGTTGATCTCCTTGGAGCGAAAGATTACTGATTTGGGCCTAAACGGTAAGATTATCCGTTTGGGTATGTTGAGTAGTTTGGAAAACACGGTCGAGGATGAGCTGAAAAAAAGGCCCAAGACGATTGTGGTGGTCGGCGGCGATGCTTTGGTTAATCAGGTAGCCGGTTTGATGTCGGGCTGTGAAACACCGTTGGCAATCGTGCCAATGGGCGAAAAAAATCAAATTGCCGCTGGTTTAGGCATTTCTTTAAAAGAAGCGTGCGCGGTTTTGCTGTCGCGGCGGATTCTTAACTTTGATCTGGGTATGGTGGATGATCAGCCGTTCGTGAAAAACGTGGTGGCGGTGGGTAAAAAAATCAGCTTATTGATTGACGATAAACTGGTGGTTAACCTGGAAAACCCGCAATTAGCGGAGATTATTAATTTTTCCCAGCCGTCGAGCGATGAATTATTGGAAGGTTTGTTGTTAAACCCGGCCGACGGCTTGTTTGGCTTGTTGATTGTAAAGAAAATTAAGCATTGGTTTAAATCAGAATTAAGCCGTTCGTTTTTTGCCTGCAAAAATATAAAAATTCAAGCGGCCGACGGGGTGATTGTCGACGGTTTTAAAACTATGACCAAGGCCAAAGAAATTCATTTATTAAAGAATCGGCTAAATATAATTGTCGGCAAGAATCGAAATTTTTAAGAGATTTATAAAAAGTAAAGGCCACAAGGTTAGATTTTAGATATTGGAATTTGGATGTTGGATTTATTTCTTGTAAAAATAACCAAAAAAATTAACTAAGGACAATCTAAAATCCAAGATCTAATATCCAAAATCAAGTTTTGTGGACAGAAGTCTTGTTTTTGGCGGCTCACGCGAAAAGTAAAGTCCACGTTAATGTGGACTTTACTTTTTTATAGATTGCGCAAAGTCCACGCTAGCGTGGACAGAAGTCAAAAAAAATAAAAACGCCTTGAATGGCGTTTTTTTTGGTTTAAGCTTGCTTGAGAATAAAAACAGTATTGATGTCCGGCGAGGGGATTTCGGTTTCCCCGGGCAATGCGCCACTAACCAAAATGGTAATTTTTTCTTTTTGCGCTAAATCTTGGTTGTTGTGGTAAATTTCTTTAATTTCCTTGATAACGTGATGTTGTGCCACGTCCAGATTAGTGACGCTGTAAACGTCTTTGATATTGGTTCTGGTGATTAATGCTAGCAACTTATTCTCCTTACTTAATATTTATAAAGAACTCTTTATGCTTTAAAACAAGTTTTAATAATATCACGAAAGCAAAAATAAAGCAAGGTTTGCGGACAATGGAGGTTGTCTGACCACGGTGGTTTTTAAAAAGCAAAGTCCACATTAACGTGGACTTTGCTTTTTTGCATATTGCGTAAAGTCCACGCTAGCGTGGACAGAAGTCCTATTTTAATAACCGGTGAAGTCTTCGGTCTTGATGCGCTCGGTGGGGATATTAAGACTGATTAGGGAGTCGTAGATTGATTGATTCATGGCCGGAGCGCCAACAACGTAGTAAAGCGGCTGATTATTATCGGTGACATATTTTTTTATCAACTCGGCATTGATGATTTGTTTTTCACCGGGCCAATTAACTTCATCGGTCATGGTTAAAATTAATTTAAAGTTAGGCAAATCTTTGGCCAATTGTTGCAACTCGGCTAAAAAGGCTGTGCTTTGTTTGTCGCGATTGGAATAGATAAGGGTAATTTGGTAATCAAGCCGCTTGATTTTGATTGAGCGCAACATGCTGACAAACGGCGTAATGCCGATGCCGCCGGCCAGCCAGACTATTGGTGTGCCAAGCGGCGGTAAGATTAGATCGCCCTTGATTTGACCCAAAACAATTTCTTCACCCAGCGGCATAGTGGTTAAAGACTGTTTAAACGGGCTGGGGCTGATGCGCGCGGCAAATTGTATGATATCTGTTTGCTCCGGGGCGCTGGCAATGGAAAAAGTATGAAGATTGGCGCCCGGTTGTTCTGCCTTTAGGTTTGGCAAAATCCAAGCGGCGTTTTGTCCGGCCTTGAAACTTATTTTTTGCCCCTCTAAATCAAATTCTAAGAGTAGGGTATTTTTAGCTATCTCTACTTTATTTTTAAGTTTTATCTGCATAGTTTTTCGATGGTCGGTTGTCAGTTTTTCGGTTTGCTCACCGTTAATTTAAGTTTATAAATAATTCATTTTGACTTAATCTAACCTTTTTCATTTTGGAGTAGGTGTCGGAAGCGGCGCGAAAACCGAGCGGACAAATAATTTTGGCGGTCAGATTTTTGTCAGCCAAATTTAAAAGTTCATCAACTTGGGCCGGGTTAAAGCCTTCCATCGGACAGGTGTCGATTTCGGCTGTGGCGCAAGCGGCCAGAATAAAGCCTAAAACAAGGTAGGCTTGCTGCGCGGCCCACTGATTAACCCGCTCCGGTGTTTGATTTTTAACCGTGTTGATCATTCTTTCTTTTTGGCCTTGTAGATCTTCCAGTGAAATTTGTCGAGTTTCGCTGATTAGTTTTATGTAAGCTGCGACAGTTTGTTCGTTGGTATTTTTTAGCGAACATAAAACTAAAATTTGATCGGCGTCGGTCAGTTGAGCTTGATTATAAGCGGCGGCCTTTAATTTTTCTTTGACCGCTTGATTGCCCACCACAACAATTCGGTAGGGCTGAAAACCATATGATGACGGCGCCAGATTGGCGGCTTGCAAAACAAAATTCAGTTGCTCGGCGGTTAATTTTTTGGTCGGATCAAAGTTTTTGATGGCGGCGCGCCAGTTAAGACTGGCAAGAATAGTGTTGGTGTCCATATGATAATTAAAAATTAAGAATTAAAAATTAACCCGCCCGCAACGCTACGCGTAGC
>CAIUCZ010000042.1 GCA_903897785.1 Candidatus Falkowiibacteriota bacterium | reverse complement strand
TACATTCTTTTTTGGAGGTTTAAGATGAGAAAGTTCACTTTACTGATAGCCTTAATGATTGCCGCGTCCGTTTGTTTGCAGTCTTATGGGTTTACTGATTCCACTTTTGGCGGCTATTTCGGTTCGCCGATCAGCAATATTGATTTGTCGTATTTGACACCGCGCCAAGCATACGAAAGTTCTTGCGTTAAGTTCAAATACTTTATTCGCTACATCCAGTTCAATACCGGCGATCTTGATTTGTCGGGGCCGGTCATCACCAGCTTGCGCTTGTTTATCGACAGCGTTAAAGCGCTTAACGGCACGCCGATTATTATTGTCAATCCGGTTGACAGCGCCAACAGTACGCTCAGCCAAATCAGCAACGGCAGTTTTGATCAGCTGATGGAAAATTTCGCGTTTATGCTGGCGCAATTCAATACGGAAATAATAATTTCTTTCGGTCCGGAAATGAACGGTCCGTGGTGCGCCTGGGGACAACAAGCGGTCGCTTACCAGCACGCTTTTGCCGAAGCGGCGATGGTCTTACGTGCCAATCGTCCCAATATCAAACTGGCTTGGGTGCCTAACTGGGCCAAAGGCTATCCGTGGAATTCTTCCGGTTTGAAATTAAGCGGGGCTTATTCCGATTATTATCCGGGAGACAATTATGTCGATTATGTCGGTCTGAATATTTATTTCAAAGATTGGGAGGAGGGTGACACCGTGCCGGCTTGGTTTTGGCAGACCAGTCTCGATTATCTGGACTTTTATAATACCTATACCATCAAATATCCGATGCTAATTACCGAAACCGCCGGCGTTGATTTTAGTAAAAAAAGCACCGGCAATACACGCGTGCCTTTGACTGACGCGGAGCAAAAAATATTCAAAACCGAATATTTGCAGGCGATTAAGATTATAATCGAACAACATCCGCGTTTGGCGGCCGTTTGTTTTTTTGATGTCGTCAAAAAAGAGGATGCCAAAGACAGTTCGCACGACTGGGGCAATCTTGAGATTGATTTTCGCCAGCCGTTTGATGTCCTGTGTTATCTGCTGCCGGTTGACGAGACTCGGCCCGTTATTAAAATCGAGCCGCTGGCCGGTCCCAATCCTTGTGGCGATTATTTACAGCTCAAAAATTTGCCGGACGATGTGCGGCAAATTCAGCTGGTCGATTTGTTCGGTCAAGTGGTTTGGCGTTCATCAACCGTTGAACCGGTCTGCTCGATCAACCTGGCGGTTTTGCCCGTCGGCGTTTACGCTTGCCGAGTTATTACTCCCGCGGCGACCAGCGTTATTATGATTGTTCATAATTAAATTAATCAGCCCGAAGTTTCAACTTCGGGCTTTTTTAATGAAAAGTTTTTTATAGTTTTAATGGTTGATAACCTTGGAACAATCGCTGGGGGTAAAACATTCCGGCCCGCCGTAATAATTTTGTTGGAGGGCGTTACGGCAAAGGCAATAAGCATAATCGCACATATCTCTTTGATGATAATAATTTTCGGCATTTTCGGGGATGGCGTCTTGACAGGCGTTGTTGGTATCGTCACAGCCTTGGTAAAAGCCGATGGGCGAGCGAGCTTCGTCTCGATGCGGGCAGTTTTTTGTCGGGGT
>CAIUCZ010000041.1 GCA_903897785.1 Candidatus Falkowiibacteriota bacterium | reverse complement strand
TCCATGGCTTTCTCCTTTTCAATTGTTAAAAAAACAAATTATTCATACCACTTTGGTATGATTTAAATATATCACAAATATTAAATTTTGTCAATGCTTAATAATTGGCTAAAATAAGCGAAAAATCTACTAATAAACTATTTCTTTGATTTTTTGTTTTATTTTCTTGCCGCGGCAATGGCTTAAAACACCGTAATACGACATCATTGTTTGCGCAAAAGATTCTTCACTTAATTTTTTAGTAATCAATAAATTATGTTTCAGTTTTATCTTTTTTAGCATTCGCTGCTTGGTCTTAGTACGCAAGACGCGATAATGCGGCAAAACGACGTAGCCTAAAAAATCCAAGCCTTGATTAAATTTTCTGATGAAAACTTTTTGCGGATGCAAATTTAATAATAATTTGTTTTGCAAGAACTGCGAGATTTGCGGGATCAAATCTTGCAAATATTTTTGATCTCGGCTGATGATTATGAAATCATCGGTATAGCGCAAATAATATTGTATCTTAAGCTTGTGCTTGGCAAATTGATCCAGTTCGTTTAAATAAATATTGGCAAACAGCTGGCTGGTAACATTACCCAAAGGCAAGCCTTTGCCCGCTTCTTTGGTAAAACTGTTTATAATTTTATCCAGCAGCCATAAAACATTTTCATCGCTTATTTTATTCATCAGCAAATCACGCAAAATTGTTTGATCAATACTGTCAAAAAACTTTTTAACATCGCACTTTAAACCATAAACATTTTTGGTGTAATTTTTACTTTAGCGGCGGCAAAAATCCGCCAAACGATTAAAGGCTTTGTGCGTGCCTTTTTGCAAACGGCAAGAATAAGAATCAAAAATAAATTGCCGGTCAAAAATTGGATATAAGATTTGATAAATCGCTTGATGCAACACGCGATCGCGCACGCTGGCTTTATGAATATGGCGCGGTTTGGGATCGCTGACAAAAAATGATTGATATTTATCCGGTTGATAGCTTTTTGTTTTTAAGGCATAATGCAATTGAAACAAATTGCTTTCCAAATTAAATTCAAACTCTTGCACATCCTCTTTCTTGCTTTTGCCACATTTAAATTCCTCCCAAGCAAAGAGCAAATTATTGAGACTAACTATTTTTTCAAAAATATGACTATTAATGATGCCCCCCCGATGGAATTTCCTTGCCGATTTTGCATAAAATAAATGATTTGTTTAAAAAATTTTACTTACTTACCAAACAATTGCCCAAAAGCGACAAGCTCGGTCTGGCTGCCGAGATTGAAAAAATTATTTTAAGTATTTACGAGCTGACGATAACCGCCGCCTTGATTCCTAAAGAAAACAAAGAGCAAAAAATACCATATCTAAAGTCAATCTGCGTCAAAACCGAAGTGCTGAAGAAATTAATCAGGTTGATGTTTGAATTGGATATTATCAACCGCGACAAATATTTTACGCTGCAATTCGACCTGCAAGAAATTTCCAAAGAAGCGAATAACTGGTTAAATTTCCTAAAACCAAAAGAGCCTAAAAATTGTTGAGCTCTTTTTTGTGAGAAACTTCTACGCGAGCGCGGATGTTGTCATTGAAATTGTCTGGATTGTAGTTGTTGACGTTGAGTTTGTCACTGTAAGAGTTCCAGTTGATGTTAGGCACGTTGCCGTCGGAGTTGCGCGAACCGCGTTTACTTAATTTCATCCTGATCACCGGCAAATCTAAAAAAATAAATTTCCTGGGTTGTCCCGCTGGTGATGGGCGTAGTTCGTGAGCCTTAAGCTCAACCAAAATTAAGTAAGCAGTTTCTTGAATCGGCAAATCGCTACCCACCAAAGGCGGACCGATTTAACAGCCAAAATTATTGTATAAAAAAATACCTCATTTGTAAAGATTACAAATGAGGTAAAAAATAAAAGGAACAAGTTAAAAGGATTAGCAAGAAACCACTACGCGAGCGCGGAGGCCGTCATCGAAACCGTCTGGATTGTAGTGGCCGACGCCGAGTGAGCCACTGCCAGAGTACCAGCCGATGCGAGGCACGTCGCCGTCGGAGCGGCGCGAACCGGAGCACAAAGTCCAATTTTGTATATCAAGATGACTTTTGGTTTCGGAAAAATATTTAAGTTCATAAACCAATCTTTCAATTAGCGTAATACCGGCTATTTGCTTTTTAGCTAAATAGTCGGCCGACTTATTTTTCATTTCTTCGTCAGCTTCCGCTCGCTCTCGAATACGAATGGCATAAGCGCCATTTTTGGCATCACGATCATTGGTCGGCACATCTTTGTTTAACAGCCTGTTATCGTTTTTCCAAGTGCAGAGTTTCATCTTGCGCACTATTGCGCCAATAACACCTTCCAGCGTCAAGCCTTGCGGTATAATAATAACACGATCAAAATCTTTTTGATAACCAGGAATTTTAACAGCTGACAAATCAACGGTTAAATCAAGATAATCTTGATAGAATTTTTGCCAGTCGGCAACCAGATCTTCGCATTTGTTGCTATCAAGCGGTTGCGGGATAAAAGCATTCAGCACGCGCTTGATTTCCGGCGGATTTTCAATCAACGCCTGAATTGTGTCTTTGGTCAATAAATTCAAAGGTAGATTTTCAAAAACCATACCGGTGAATTTTTGTATTTGTCCGATTGTTACGGACTGCGAGTTTTCTCCATGATTTTCCATGGTATTCTCCTTTTCAATTGTTAAAAAAACAAATTATTCATACCACTTTGGTATGATTTAAATATATCACAAATATTAAATTTTGCCAATGCTTAATAATTGGCTAAAATAAGCGAAAAATTAATCCACATCAATCTCGCCGTGCGGGATATGCATGGCGCAAGTAATCGGATAAACGCCTTTTTTGGCCGCCGTAAAATTCATTTGCAAATTCTGGCCGGCCGACAAGAGTTGAATGTTGTTATCCAGCCCCGGAATCATAATCGTGCTCATGCAGCCGTAAGCCGAATCTTTGACTGCGATGTGCAAACTAACCTTTTGCCCGGCTTTAACCTTGATTACTTGCGGTTGTAGACCATGGGCGTTGGTGTAAACCGCTTTAATAACTTGCACTTTAGCGACAGACTTTTTAACAACAGGCTTACTTGCTGCAACAGGCTTGACTAACGACTTCTGACTAACAACTAACGACTTATTATTTTTGACTAACGACTTTTGACTAACGACTTTCAACTTACTCGCTGGTTTGGTGGCGGCCTCAACGGGCTGAACTAACAAAGCTAAAATTTTACTGCCCAAATTAGATTGCTGGCCCGGTGCCACGACGGTGAAAGAGCCAAAATACATGCCCATGGAGCAAGAAAATTTTAATTCACCGGCCGCGGTCGGCGTAAATTTAATCGTATTTTTTCCGGCCACGAGATGCTCGGTAATATTCATCGCCGGCAACAAAATCGTGCTGGCGCAAGAATACGGCTCTTGGGCATCAATCACCCACTCGACCGGCACGCCGCTGACAACCGTAAAATGATTGGGCGTATAGCCGGTGGAACTTTCTGTCATATTGACCACCTGCACACCGTTAACCAATTTGACGTTCGGATCGCTGACCGTAATATTATTATTTGCCGGTGTGGTAGAACTGGGCAAACTCAAACTAATTAATTTCAAGGCATGTGTTAAATTAAAAATTGCAAAAGCAACGACAGCCAAACCGGCGGTTTTATAAAAAATGCGCGCACCCTTGCCTTTCATGACTGAAGCCAAGCCGCCCATGGATAATAAACCAACCGATGTGCCGAGCGAAAACAAACCCATGGTCAAAGCCCCGCCAAAAAAACTGCCGCTGGCGACAGACGCCAATTGCATCGCCTGGGTAAAACCGCAAGGCAAGAAAAAAGTCAGGCCGCCCAAAATAAAAGTTTTTCTGTGGCTATATTTCTTATTAATCTCGGCTGACGGCCGCAAACCCAAGAATTTGCCAAGGCCGGCCGGCAGACTAAAATTCCATTTATCCAAAGCCGGCAGCAAACCGGTTAATTTTATGCCGAGCAGCAACATTACAAGGCCGATCAACAAAGTCAAACTGCCAATCACCCAATTATTTAAATTCAAACCTTTGCCCAACAGGCCCAAAATACCGCCGAACAGAGAAAAACTAATCACGCGGCCAAAGTTAAACATCAAGTGCGGCGCGAATTTTTGTTTCGCATTAATCTCCGGATGCGCTTGGTTATAATTGGCCGCCACGCCCAAAACCAAACCGCCGATCAAGGCCATGCAAGAAGAAAATCCCGCCACCAAGCCGACGACAGTGGCCACCGACCAGCCAAAGCCGGCCGTCAAATTACTCAAGTCAAAGTTAAGCAAACCCGTTTGCGCGATCACAAAATACAAACCGAGTATAATCACCAAAGCTACGCCCAGTTCTTCATAGCCTGAACGGCGGGTGTCCAATTTGACGCCGTCAGCCGCGCCCAAGTTATAGCCCAACTTGGCCACCGCCTTTTCAATTTCCGCCAAACTCGGTTTGTCGCCATGATAAAAAACTTCCGTCTGACCAGTGCGCCAATCAACTTTAACTTCTTTGATGTTTGGCAGTTGCCCGAGATCATCCTCCAGTAAAATCTTGCAACTCTTGCAGTGAGTGCCGCAGATTTTTAATTCAAGTTTGTTCATATATTAAAATGTATAATGACTTTTAATTTTTAATTTTTAATTCTTAATTTTTAATTTTTAATTATTTGTTCGCCAACTTCGTCACCTTTAAAATCTCCTCCGTCATCCGCGCCTTAATTTTTTCATTGTTCGACGCCATGGCGTTTTTGAAACATGAGCTCAAGTGATCATCCAACATCATCTGGTGCGCCGATTTTAATAAACCGATAACTGCCAGATTTTGCTGCATGACATCAATGCAATATTCTTGATCTTCCACCATTTGCATCACCTTACCTAAAGAGGTGTGGGCCTTTTTTAGACCCGTGAGAATTTTTTGTTTGTCTTTCATAGAAGTGGGATTTGGAGTTTGGAAAATACGAATCCTAAATTAAAAATCCAAACTTATAATTTATTTTTTAATCATAAAATCACTGTTCACGAAGTGCATTATATCTAAAATCGTTTTGGTTGGCGGCAAAATGCCGGCGACTGCCAGCTGATTACCCGCTTCTTCTACCACGTCGCCTGTCTTTTGAAATTCATGATTAGCCTTCATCATCTGGGCGTTAGTCGCACCCAGATAAAGCGCCGGATACTGTTGGCCGCCATTGGTCAGCTGACTAAAGTTACCAAGTTTGCCTTGTAATTTTTCCGGCACATTGTTATTGGTAGTCAGATAAAACAGGTCCAAACTTTGGCCATCGGCCGCTAATTTTAGATCGGCCGTCGTGGTTAGTTTAGCAAATGTCACGGGGTTAACAAAATGATAATTATCCAGCATGGTATTGGTCGGCTGCAAGATGCCCACCGCCTTGAGCGAATCGACGCCAAAAAAATTCGTCAAACTACCGCCCACGCCCTTGATTAGTTTTAAGCGAATCATCATCGCCGCTTCATTGGCGCCCAAAACCACTTCATTGTCTTGCAAGTTTAGCGTACCGGTTTCTATCTGGCCGATGCCTTGCAAACTTGGCGTGCTTAAAAATAATTTTGGATTGCCCTCGGCAAAATTAATCTTAGTTTGATTGGCCGCTAAAAAATTATTGATGTTAACCGCTTGCGTCAGGGGTACCAAGATGGCCGTGTTGTTATCGCTCATGTTAGTGCTTAGCTTGGCAAATTGCAAGAAAAGAAAGCCAAACAGCACAATCATAATCAGTGGCGCCACCAGTGATAAGTAATTACGCTTGCCCGGCCGAAAATGTTTTAAGAGTAAAGAATTGCTGACCACGGAAATCGAACTCAAGGCCATGGCCAACCCGGCCAGCTCCGGTTTTAAGACTAGGCCAAAGCCGATAAACACCCGGGCGGCAATCGGAATACCGATGACATTATAAAATAAAGCAAAAAACATATTCTGCTTGATTTTGGCCATCGTCTCGCGCGACAACTCGATAGCGGTAATGACATCATTCAAATCGTTTTTAATAATTACTACGCCGCCGGTTTCCATGGCCACATCCGTGCCATTGCCCATGGCAATGCCCAGGTCGGCTTGCGCCAAGGCCGGAGCGTCATTAATGCCGTCGCCCACCATCGCCACTTTCAAGCCCCCTCGCCCGCCGATGAGGCGGGTGCCTTGCAATTTTTTGACTTTACTGGCTTTATCGGCCGGCAAAACTTCGGACAAAATATTGGTGATGCCCACCTGTTCGGCAATCGCCGCCGCAGTGGCGGCATTGTCGCCGGTAATCATATAAACTTTAATCCCCATTTTAGTTAAACGCGCGACCGCTTGTTTGGAAGTCTCTTTGACCGTGTCGGCGACCGCCACCGCTCCAATAATTTGTTTTTCATTGGCCAGCATCATTACTGTCTTGCCTTGGCTTTCTAATTTTTTAATTTTTCGCTCGATTTTGCTGACGTCTAAGTTAGCTACTTCAGTCATCAGCTTGCGATTGCCCAAGAAATATTTAACACCGTTGATTGTCCCGACCACTCCGTGTCCGGCCACGGCGCGAAAATCTTTAACTTCGTCCAAAGCAAAGCCTTCTTCTTTGGTGTAATTATAAATCGCTTCGGCCAGCGGATGTTCTGATAATTTTTCCAAACTGCCGGCAATCATGGCCACAGAATTTTTATCTTGATCAACAAAAACCAAAACCTCCGTTACTTCCGGTTTGCCGTGCGTCAAAGTACCGGTTTTGTCAAAAACAATCGCTTTGATTTTGCAAGCCATTTCCAACGGCTCGCCGCCTTTAATCAAGACACCATACTGCGCACCCTTGCCCGTGCCGACCATAATCGCCGTTGGTGTGGCCAAACCCAAAGCGCAAGGGCAAGCAATCACAATCACCGCCGTAAAGGCCATCAAAGAAAAGGATAGACCCGCGCCTAAAGCGAAAAACCAAATCAAGAAAGATAGGATTGCTAGGCTAATTACCGTCGGCACAAAAACGGCAGAAATCTTGTCGGCAAAGGCTTGAATCGGCGCCTTGGAGCCTTGCGCTTCTTCAATCAAACGAATAATTTGCGCCAAAGCGGTTTCCGCGCCTACACGGGTCGCTTCGAACTCAAAACTGCCTAATTTATTAATTGTCGCGCCAATGACATTGTCGCCGACTTTCTTTTCCACCGGCAGACTCTCGCCGGTAATCATTGATTCATCAATCGCCGAGCCGCCTTTGGTAATTTTGCCGTCCACCGGAATTTTTTCGCCCGGCCGGACCAAAATAATATCGCCTTTGACCACTGCGCCAATTTCTATATCCAAAGTCTGGCCCAAGCGAATCACCCGCGCGGTTTTGGCCTGCAGACCCATTAATTTTTTTATTGAATCCGAAGTTTTTCCTTTGGCACGCATTTCCAACCACTTGCCCAGAATAACAAAAGTAATCAAGAAAGCGGCCGTTTCAAAATAAAGTTCCGGAATTTTGCCGCCCAAACCGATCAGCGAACCGGTTTTAAAATAGTAACCGAACAAATTGATCACGCTATAAATAAAAGCGGTCGAGGTGCCGATGGCAATCAAGCTGTCCATGCTGAACGTTTTCATTTTCAATGACGCCCACGCGCCGCGATAAAATCCGGCGCCGCTAAAAAATTGGATTGGAATGGTTAATAACAAAGAAATGACACCGACATACGGCAACAAAATTCCTGCGCCCGGCAACCAAGCCAAAAAATCCAACAGCATAAAATACAGCATGGGCAAACTCAAGCTCAGACTGATCAAGAATTTACGCCGATAGTCGGCCAATTCCGCTTGGCGCTTTTTTGTTTCAAACTCTTTGTCGTTGGCATTGATTGCCGTCGCGCGGTAACCGGCTTTACTGATTACTTTAATCAGGTTGGCGACGTCAGTTTTGTTTTCATCAAACAGCACCGACGCTTTCTCGGCGGCAAAATTAACATTACTGCCGGTCACGCCATCAACCTTAACTAAAGCCCGCTCGATAATATTGGCGCACGAAGCGCAATGCATGCCGGACAAAGACAATTGAATTTTCATAAATTATTTTTATTATACCAATACCTATGGTATAGGTATACCATCGGGCTAATATCTCGTCAAGCCTCACAAAACCAAGGATTAATCTATCAATCGACCAGCGGTAAAAGTTATCCACAAAAAGATTCCCGCATGCTCGGGAATGACGAGCTATTTTTGTCTGGGATAAAAAAACGAATGACAAAAAAATATTCGTCATTCGTAATTTTTAGTTCCCTGCCCGCAATGCTACGCGCATAGCGTTGCAGGCGGGTTAATTCTTAATTATTTAACGTGTTTCCCTACCACGCAAATCTCCATTGTGTTGGCCGTCGCCTCTTCGTCGCCGGCCAAATAGATGATCAAGTCTTTTTTGTGCAGTTTATTTTTTCGCACCAGCTCGGTTAAAGTTTTTTTCAAAACGTCTTGCGGCTTGCCCGTCAAATCAACCAGATGGGCATAAACGCCATAAGTCAAAGCCAAGCGCCGGACGGTCGCCTGATTGTTGCACTTCAAAAATATCGGCACATTGGCTCGATATGACGCCAGCATACGCGCGGAAAAACCGCCTTGTTCGCTGACAATAATTTCTTTGGCACCCAATTCCAAGGCCGCGTCAATCGCCGTTTTACATAAAAAATTACTGGGCGTGCTTTCGTTGGCGGCCGGTAATTTCTTGGGGCTGAATTTATTTTTTTCCGTAAACTGAATAATCTTGGACATCACCTTGACCGCTTCCAGCGGATAAGCGCCATTGGCCGTCTCGCCCGACAACATCACCGCGTCAGATCCGTCCAAGACGGCGTTGGCCACATCGGACACTTCAGCGCGCGTCGGCCGCGGATGAGTAATCATCGTATGCAACATTTGCGTGGCGGTAATCACCCGTTTTTGCCGATCCAAACATTTTTTAATCAACTGCTTTTGAATAATCGGCACTTCTTCGGCCGGAATTTCTATCCCCAGGTCGCCGCGCGCCACCATAATACCATAGCACTCGTCCAAAATTTCATCGATATTGTCCACGCCCTCGCGATTTTCAATTTTGGCAATAATTTTTATTTTGCTTTTTTTGGCATCCAGCATTTTTTGAATCGCCTGCACGTCTTGGCGATTACGGACAAAAGAATGAGCGATAAAATCCAAGTTATTGTCCACGGCAAACTGAATATAATCTTTATCTTTGGCCGACAAGCTGGGCAGTTTGATATGCACGCCCGGCACATTAACGCTCTTGTTGGACTTGATCAGGCCTTCATTTTGCACTTGGCAGATTAAAACTTCGCCGGACTTTTTGGTCACCTTCAAGGCAATGTCGCCGTCATCGATCAAAATCATCGTTCCTGTCGGAATTTCATTAGCAAAATTTTTATAATTAATATAAATCAACTTGTCGCTGGAAATATCTGTCGGCTTACCGCCGGTCATTTTTACCAGCTGGCCGGCCTTGACCGTCAGCGGTTCGGCAAATTTTGTCACCCGCAATTCCGGACCTTTGGTGTCCAAAAGCAATGCCAGACGATCGGAAACTTTGCGCACGTTGTGCACGACTTTCAACGTATCGGCAAAACCTTGATGCGCCGTGTTTAAACGCACCACGTCCACACCTTCGTGATGTAGCTGTTTGATAAATTCAATACTGCAATTCAAATCGGAAATAGTCGCGACGATTTTTGTTTGTTTTTGTATCATAAAAATAGCACTGTCATTGCGAGGAGTTCCGAGTACTCTCGGGAAGACGAAGCAATCTCGTGAATATAACGAATTTAAAAATTTATTTCGCTTTTAGGCTAGCACAAAATAGAACAAAAAACAAAGCAGAGACGCATGGCAATGCGTCTCTACCGAAAGAAATCTGATTATTTAGTAGTCGTGCTGGCCGCATTGTCAACCGGCACCGCTTGACCCGGGTTAACATTGTTCCAGTTTTGCATCATCCGTCCGCGATTACCGCGCATCATGCCGCCCGGATAACCGCAACCGGCTTGACTGCCATAAGACCGAGAAAGATGCAAACCGGCGCCCACGCCAAGAGCGAAAAACAAAAGAGCGATTAACAGCGAAACAACGATTTTTAAAGCCTTATTGCCACAACAACCACCACCGCAAATTTGATGATCGTGATGACTGTGGTGGCTTAATTTATTGACTACATTTTTGTCTTGTTCCATAGAATAAACTTGTCCGCCTAGGGCGGATTATTTATATATTAAAATTCAAGCAAAACCGCCTGATAACAAGTAATACGCCGGCATGGATACTTTTCTTTAAAAACAACCACCGCCCTGCCATAGTCTGTCCCGATGTACCCATCGGGAGGACTGCGGCAGTCTTAAATCAATTTTCTTGCAACAAAAACCACCTCGATTTAAAATCGGGGCGGTTTTTGCATAAAAATTACTGATTTTAGTTTAACTTATCTAACGCCTCCCATGAAGCCACGGCCACCCTGCCCCATGTCCGGGCCATCCAAACCTAAGGTTTTCATAATCGTAGCCGCTTGTTCTTGCAATTTGTTGGCCTGCGCGTAGCTGGCGAAATTGTCAGCGGTGATCTTGATCAACAACGGAGAATTGGCATTAACCGCTTTTTCCGCCGTCACCCAACCGCTATAATCGCCATTGTCCAACGCGGTTTTGATTGCCGTCATTTTGGTTTGTTGCGCGGTCATATCCGCTGCTCTGGTTTTATACTTGGCGGCATAAGCGCTAAAGTTGTCGGCTGTCATAGTTTTTAACAAGGGCGAATTGGGATTCTGTACCGTCATTGCCGTGACCCAAGCATTATAATCGTTATTATTGAGGGCGGTTTGAATCGCCGTGATATTGGCTTTCATGGTGGCGATTTGCGCGGCGGTCAAAGGTGTGCGCGGCGTAACTTGACCTTTGGTCTGATTAAATCCGCCAAAATCATGTACCCCGTTGCGCCTGGTCGCGGCATTAACCGCCATAGCACTGCCGCCGATCAGGGAAACCACGCCTAAGGCGATTGCACTATTGACTAAATAATTTTTTTTCATAGTGATATAAGTTAGTTTGTTAAAGCCCTTAAGAGATCTCAGTTGATAATACGCCGGTACAAAAATTTTCTTTAAAAAAACACCCTTGCCCTGCCGTAGTCTGTCCCGATGTAATCATCGGGAGGACTGCGGCAGTCTTAAAAAAAAGCGTCGTAGTCCCCTGACGGGAGACTGCGACGCGGCAGTAACATTTTTTCGAGATTAAATTTTAATTTCTTCGTCTGCCCAAAATCCGCAACAACTCCAAAAAGAGGTTAATAAAATCCAAATACAATTTTAAAGCGCCGATGATCGCCATTTTGTCGCGGCTCTCGCCGTCCACACCGGCGATATACAACCGCTTGATTCTCTGCGTGTCGTAAATAGTCAAGCCGACAAAAATTAAAACGCCAAAATACGCCAACGCGCTATCCACGGCCGAGTTGCCTAAAAACATATTGACTATCGAAGCAATAATCAAACCAAACAGGCCCATCGTCAGATAGCTACCCATACCGCTCAAATCTTTTTTAGTAACATAACCGAGTAAACTCATGGCGCCAAAAGTCAAAGCGGTCGTTAAAAAGGCGGTGGCGATTGAGCCTTCGGTATAAGCCAGCAAGATCACGGAAAAAGTCACGCCGCTGATCGCCGAATAAAGCAAAAATAAAAAAGTCGCAGTGTGGGCGGAAATTTTCTTGATGGCGAACGACAAACCAAACACCAAGCCGAGCTGCACAATCATCAAGCCAAAAAATATCAGCTGATTGGCAAAAATAAAACTCAAAGCCGCCGGCGTG
>CAIUCZ010000040.1 GCA_903897785.1 Candidatus Falkowiibacteriota bacterium | reverse complement strand
GCGCGCCAAATATACCGCAATTCGAATGGCAACCTTTACGTTCGTTACCTCAACTGGAATGGCTCGCAGTGGAACTGGAACTACAACTGGCTTGATAACGACTTCAACTCCGACAATCCCGCGGCTCTCGTAACTCTCCTTATTTCTCCTCCGCTTTTTTGGCAGGGGAGTTTTGTTTTTCTGATGCGGTCTTAGTAAAGAGTTGGCCGCTCCAACCGCCGAGCATGCGGCCGACCTCGTTTAATAATTCCGACAAGAAAGAGCGGTTGGGACTGGCTTAAATCGCACTCTTGCTGGCTGGGCGGTAGGCTGGTATAATGAAATAGTTCATAAAGTTATAAAGTTTGTAAAGTTATAAAGCGCCTTGCTTTATGAACTTTATAACTTTATGAACTTTATAAACTTTTAAGTTGTATGAATAAAGTAAAAATAACCTTTCTCGCTCTTATTCTTGTTTTTATGACGACGACCGGTTTTGGTTGCACGCCCAATGCGGCCCAACAGCAAGCGCAAATGACACCAATCACACTTAATATGTGGGGCACGTGGGATGATTCCGACAGTTTTGCCGATGTTATTGCCAACTATCAAAAACTGCATCCGTTTATTACGATTAATTATCGCAAGTTGCGCTACGATGAATATGAACAAGCGTTGTTAAACGCTTTGGCCGAAGGCAGTGGGCCGGATATTTTTACGGTGCAAAATACTTGGGTGAAGAAATATTTGTCCAAGATTACGCCCATGCCCGACCAAATCCCCATGGTTTATCCGCAAGAGCAGGGTGTGGTGCAAAAAACGACGGTGGCCGTGACCAAAAACACCATCAGCTTGCGGCCGGTGGATATTAAGAATAATTTTGTGCCCGTGGTTTATAATGACGTGGTTTTTCCGTATCAGGATCCAAAAAGCGGCACTATGGCCAGCAAAGTGTTTGCTTTGCCGCTGGCCGTGGACACGATGGCCATGTATTACAATATTGATTTGTTGAATAATGCCAATATCTCGCAGTTGCCGACTTTGTGGAATACTGACTTTAATCAAGACGTGGCCAAACTAACCAAGCAAGACGGCGCTCATAAAATCATTCAAGCGGGCGTGGCTTTGGGCGGCAGTACTAATGTCGCCAACTCCGGCGATATTTTGTCTTTGTTGATGATGCAATCGGGCACGCAGATGATGAATGGCGAGACAGTGACCATAGCGCAGGTGCCGTCGTTTTTTTCCGGTTCGGGCCGCAATCCGACCGCCGAAGCCGTCAGTTTTTATACTAGCTTTGCCGATCCGTCAAAATTGGTTTATTGCTGGAACAATGCGCTGGATAATTCAACCAATTTGTTTATGGCTAATAAACTGGCGATTTTATTTGATTATTCTTCCAACTTGCCGTTGATTCGGACGCAAAATCCCAAATTGAATTTTGCCGTGCAAAAAATGCCGCAGATCCAAGACAGCCAGAACACGATTAATTTTGCCAATTATTGGGCTTATACCGTGTCCAATCGCAGTGCGCATCAAGGCGAGGCCTGGGACTTTATTCAATTTGCCGCTTCGGCCGATCAAGCCAAACTATATTTAGCCAAGGCTAAAAAACCGACCGCTTTGCGCGCTTTGGTTGACAGCCAGGCCAATGATCCGGATTTGGGCGTCTTTGCCCAGCAATTATTGACGGCCCAAAGCTGGTATCATGGCGGCGATCCGGCCAATGCCAAAAAATACATGAACGATTTGATTGATCAGGCTGATACCAGCCCGGACCAGATGAGCCAGATTATTGATCTGGCGGCCAATCGGATCCAACAGACGGTGAATCCATGAAATAGTTTATAAAGTTATAAAGTTTGTAAAGTTGAAAGTAAGAAACTTTATGAACTTCCTGCCCGCAATACTATGCATAGCGTTGCAGGCGGGTATAACTTTATGAACTTTATGAACTTTTATGTCTCGTTTTTATAAAGAAATATCATTCTTAATTTTAGCCGTCATCCTGTTCGGTTCGGCTTTTGCCGTCCGCGCGACCGTGCAAGATTGTCAAACTCAAGGCAAGACGCAATCAAGTTTGGACGGTTGGGGCTGTTATGCCGCCGGCAGTGACAGTTTAAGCTGTCTGGATGGCAACGCTTGCGGCAATGGACAGGTTTGCTGCCGACCGGTCGATTGCAATAGTATTCACGGCGGCGGCTGGTCGTGCATTAGCCGGGACGGCTGTAGCGGCACGATTGAACCATATCATTGCCCGGGCAATAGCAATAACATTTGTTGCGGTCCGGCAACTTCGGGCACCCAGAATAATACCGGTTCGGCTCAACCCGGGGACGCTAACTTTGTCGGTCCGTTGCCGGCCGGCAATAGTACGGGGCAGACGGCCGCGGCAACGATTAATTCCAATACGATCTGCGGCACGGCGATTTTAAACGGCAGCCTGTTGGCGGCTTTGAATGCGCCTAATCAAATGTCGGTCAATTTGTTCACAGTTTTGATTTACAACGTGGTGGTTCTGATTTTATGTATTGTCGGCGCCTTGACCTTAATGATGATTGTTTATGGCGGCATTACAATGATGATTTCCGGCGGCTCGTCGAAAACTGTGGAAAAGGGCAAGCAAATTATCACCGACGCGATTATCGGTTTGGTCATCGTCTTGACGGCGTATTTGCTGGTGCACTTTGTGGTTGATACGGTGCTGGGAGCGCAAACCGTGTTCAATAAATAGAATCTGGAATCTGGAAGCTAGAATTTTGATTAAAGCGACACAGTCCCCCGACTTTAAGCCCGGGAGACTGTACCGAGACCACAAAATAAAATTTTGAAATTTGAAATTTGGATTTTGTTTGGATTTTGTCCCGACATTACGTCGGTATAAATTTTTCCAGATTCCAGATTCTAATTTCCAACTTCCATCCTATGTCTTTGTTCTCCACTAACAAAGTTTTTTTTGATAAGGGTATTGTGCCCGAGCAATTGCGTTCGGCTAGGCAGGCGCGCGGTTTGAAATTGGACCAGGTGGCCAAATTATTAAATATTCACGTGAAATATTTGCACGCCCTGGAATCGGGCGATTATCAAAAATTGCCGACCGGGGTTTATGGCCAGAATTTTTTGCGCGAATACGTTAATTTTTTGCGGCTTGATTATAAAAAAATCGCCACGCAGTTTGCTCAAGAAAAATCGGTTTTTTCCACAAAGAAACTTGATCCGTTTGCCGTGCGGGTGGTGGGCGACAAAAAAATCGTCACTGTTTCTTCTTTGGCTAAGAGTGGCTCGCTAATTTTGGCGGTTGCGGCCTGTTTGTTGTATCTATTTTTCCTATTGAACCGCATCTTTGTGCCGCCGCCGCTGACTATTAATTCGCCGCTGGACAACAGTAAAACCAAAACAGCGCAAATTATCGTTTCCGGCAAGACTGATGCCGAAGCGACGGTGTTCGTCAATACCGATCAGGCGGCCGTGGACAATGACGGCAACTTCTCGCAGGCGGTCGACCTTAAATCCGGCCTAAATTTGATTACGATTACGGCGTTTAAGAAAAACAGCCAAAAAAATGTCGTTACCCGTCGAGTACTATTCGAGACTGGTAACAATACGAATACTACGAACTAACATGCGAATACTACGAACGCTACGGACCAAACACGCGGAGTTCGTAGTGTTCGTAGTATTCGCATAAAATTTGCAGTATTCGTATTAAATTTAAGCTTTAATAGTCGCTAAAAATTAGCCAATTGAAATTTGCCGGTTAATCCTTTACACTAAAGCTATCTTTAACTAGTTAACTTAATTTTATGGCAGAAGAAAAAAAGACGAAGGCGGAGTCAAAGGAGGTTGACGAACGTTATCAAGCGGCCATGGCCGCGGTGGATCAAATTAAAGCCATGTATGGCGACGGAGCGATTATGAAGTTTGGCGAGGCTAAAAATGCCGAAGTGGACGCGGTTTCCACCGGTTGTTTGTCTTTGGATTTGGCGATTGGCGTCGGCGGCGTGCCGCGCGGCCGCATGATTGAGATTTTTGGCCCGGAATCGTCCGGCAAAACCACGCTAGCCCAGCATATTATTGCCGAAGTGCAGAAAATCGGCGGGATTGCCGCTTTTATCGATGCCGAGCATGCCCTGGACCCCGATTATGCGGTCAAAATTGGCGTTAACATCAAAGATATGCTCATTTCCCAGCCGGACACCGGCGAGCAGGCTTTGGAGATTCTGGAGACCCTCGTGCGTTCTAATGCGATTGACGTCGTCGTCATCGACAGCGTGGCCGCCTTGGTGCCAAAAAAGGAAATTGAGGGCGATATGGGTGATCAGCACATGGGCTTGCAGGCGCGCCTGATGAGCCAAGCTTTGCGCAAATTAACCGGCGTGGTCAGCAAAAGCAAAACGATTGTCATTTTTATCAATCAAATCCGCATGAAAATCGGCATTATGTTTGGCAGTCCGGAAACCACCACCGGCGGCAATGCCTTGAAGTTTTACGCTTCGGTGCGGATTGATATTCGTAAATTGGCGCAAATCAAACAGGGTGAAAAGATTATTGGCAACCGCGTCAAATGCAAAATCGTCAAAAACAAAGTTTCCGCCCCGTTTCGCACTTGCGAGTTTGATATTATGTATAACGAGGGCATTTCTGTGTCCGGTGATTTGCTGGATTTGGGCGTGGTCAACGGCGTGATTAAAAAATTAGGCAATTCTTATTCTTTTGGCGAAGTAAAATTGGGTGTCGGCCGAGAAAATTCCAAGCAATTTATGCGCGGCGAGCCAAAGCTGATGAAAGAAGTCAGAAAACAGATTGAAACCGCGGTCAAAGAGAAAGCGATTGCTGAAGGGGATTAGAAGAATCCAGCCATCAGAGGCGAAGAATCACCGCCCGAATAAGTTTTTGCCGGTTCTTGACAAATATTTACGTTGTGTATACAATATAATTATTATAATTAAAGCAAAAATATGACCACGGTGGTTAATTTTAAAACTGAAACAAAAATTAAAACTCAAGCGCAAAAAATAGCCCGGGCCATGGGCTTAAATTTAAGCGATATTCTTAATATTTATTTAAGAGAGTTTATCCAGAAAAAAGAAGTGTACATTAACTTAAATCAAGACGAAACTAATCCCTCCGCCGAGTTGTTGGCGGCGGTTAAAGCAAGTAGAAAAGACTATCAAACCGGCAAGCTAAAAAGGTTTAAAAGCGTTGGCAGTTTGGTGGCGAGCTTGGAATAACTTTTTTATGTTTATTATTCCGTCTAAACAATTCAAAAAGATGTTTAGGAAATGTCCGCCGGAAATTAAGGCTAAAGTCCCGGCAAGATTAAAAGTTTTTCAAGCGAATAAATATACGGCAATTTTAAATAATCACGCGCTGATCGGCAAACTGCAAGGCCTAAGAAGCATCAATATTTCCGGCGATTATAGAATTATCTTTGAAGAGAGCGGCGAAGATGTTGTTTTAGTGATGATTGGGACGCATAGCCAGCTGTATAAATAACAGACGTCGACCTTGGCATAATTTATGTTTATGTATAGTGATTATTTGTTAAAATGCGTTAAAGCAGCAAAAGCCGATAGACAAAAAGGCGATTATTGTCATTTTAAAAATAATCAAGAAGCGCTGGCTTTTCTTGAAGATGAATCGTTGAAAAGGTTTAGCGATACTAGCGCAAAAGATATTCTAAAAGAGCTTGGGCCAATATCAAAACAAGAAGTTGATTGTTACGAAAATTTATAATACGTGAATAACAACGCCGCCCCGACAGAGACGTCGGGACGGC
>CAIUCZ010000039.1 GCA_903897785.1 Candidatus Falkowiibacteriota bacterium | reverse complement strand
TGATTCGTTTGGTTGAAGACTTACTCAATGTCTCACGGATTGAATCTGGGCGGTTGCAATTTAATTACGAACCGAGCACTTTGACCGAAGTGGTGGATAGCGTCATGGAAGAAATGCAAGGGCCGGCCGCCAAGAAAAAATTATATTTGGAATACAAAAAGCCGGAGACGCCGCTGCCCAGCCAGCTGTTGGACAAAGATAAATTGCGCCAGGTGATCATCAACATGATCGATAATGCCATCAAATACACCAAGACCGGCGGGGTAACCGTGAAAATTGATTTGTCCGCCGATAAAAAAGACGTTAATTTTTGCGTGTCGGACACCGGTATAGGCATCAGGGCCGAGGATTTGCCGAATTTGTTTAAAAAGTTTTCGCGCGGCACCGGCACGTCGTTGATTCATACCGAAGGCACGGGTTTGGGGCTGTATGTCGGCCGGATGATGGTGGAAGCGCATCGCGGCAAGATTTGGGCGGAGAGCGCGGGCGAAGGGCGCGGTTCCAGGTTTTGCTTTTCTTTGCCGCTTGACGTAAAATTGGAAAATACGCCGATGGCGCCGTTGCAACAAGGAGCGCTGGACGCGGGGGTGCATTCGGACATTACAAAAAAAGTTTAGGCTGTCACCCCGGCGTATGCCGGGGTCCAGTCAAAGCAAATAAATACTGGATACCGGCATACGCCGGTATGACCAAGCAACAAACGTATGAAGAAAATTTTGATAATCGAAGATGAAGAATTCATCGCCGAAATGTATAAAACAAAATTAACCATGGCCGGTTACGAAGTGGTGATGGCGGAAAACGGATCGGAGGGGCTGGAGTTGGCCAAGTCGGGACAGCCGGATTTGGTTTTGCTGGATATAATTTTGCCCAAGATGAACGGTTATGAAGTACTGGAAAAAATTAGAGGCGACGAGGCGACCAAAAACTTGGTGGTTTATCTTTGTTCCAATTTGGGCCAGGCGGCGGAAATTCAAAAAGGCATGGCCGAAGGCGCCAACGGTTATTTGATTAAATCGGCCATGACACCGAGCCAGCTGGTGGGCAAGATTGCGGCGATTTTTGCCGCTCCTTCGACCCCCTCGATAGACTCGGGACAGGCGCCGGCGATAATAACGGAAGCGAAAAATAAGGCCGTAAAAAAATATAGCAAGAACTCCAGCAACCTGGTTCAGCCGGATGAGCAAAAAATTCGAGTGTTGATTATCGAAGACGAGGCGGCGATCGTTAAGATGTATCAGTCGCGTTTGGAAAAAGAAGGCTGTGCCGTGATCACGGCGCAAAACGGCGCTTGGGGTTTGAAAAAAGCCAAAGAGGGCGGCTTTGACGTGATTTTGATGGACATGAATATGCCGGCGATGAACGGTTATCAGGCGATTGTGGAATTGAAAAAAAATGAGCAAACAAAAAATACGCCGATTATGATTTTGTCCAACAGCGCGCAGGATCGCGATATTGCCGAAGCGTTGAAATTGGGCGCGGCCTGTTTTATTTTAAAATCAAAAATTACGCCGGGCAAGCTGGTGGAGGAAATAAAGAAGTATTATCCGGAGCTGAAAAGGATTCCGGCTTCCACTAAAAATTTGGCATGATTTTTGAAAAAGTGTTATACTTAATTCAAACATGATTTGAAAAAAAATATGAAAAAAATTTCTCATAATTTTATCGCCCCGCAAGAGGTGCACTATAAAGTAAAATTCGGTTATTGGATCGCTTCCAGTTTGTCCGGTTTTGTCGCCGGCGCCGTGGTGGTGGCGATTGTCGGCATTGTTTATTATAATTACGAAGCGCAAGTTTTTGATCAGGTGTTGAGCAACTATGTGACCGTTCAGGACGACAGTTTAAATTATATGATGCAAAAAAATTCCAGTTTGCGCTTGGTCTCCGGCGACATCAAAACTTTGGATAACCAACTGCTCGGTTCGTGGTCCAGCACGGCGCCGGAAAAAGTGGGCAATTATTTTATCAACAAAAAAATTACTTTCAACAATGGCAGCTGGTCAAGTCAAACCGATTATTACCGGGATATGGCCGCGAGAAATTTGGTTTTGAGCGTGCTGGGCAACGGCACCTATGAAATAGAAAAAATAACCAAACTGTCCAACGTCGCGGATCCGGTCTATAACATTATGTTCCGTTATGACAAAAAAACTTTGGTTTTGCAGGACAACAGTTCGACTGTTATCAGTCGATTTGGCTTGAAAGGTTGCAAGCTGGAGGTCGGTTTGCCCAAAGACTTGTCGACGGCCGGTTGCGGTTTATTCTCGTCGGTCAAAGAATACGGCTATGAATATAATATTATTGCGTTGAGCAAAGGCGTGATGGAGCTGGGCACCCAGCCGGCAGATAATAATTTATTGACCGATGCTTTGCGGCCGACGGATTTGGGGCAGGCGTTTAGCAAACAGTAATTGGAAGCTAGAATCTGAAACTTAAAAAAAGAGACGCACGAATGCGTCTCTTTTGTTTGGGATAAGGCGGGTTTTATGGTTTTGTCTTGACTTTTTTCTTGCAATGTGCTTTGCTATAAAGCAGTTCATTGAAATGTTTTTTAAATTTTTTTAAAAAGGAGGCTGTTTTATGAGCGATGCTCGATTAAAAATATTAATCGTTGAAGACGACGAAATATCAAGAAGGTTTTTGGAGATGATATTTAGGCGAAGCGGGGAAGATTTGTTTTTCGCTGAAACAGGCAGGCAGGCGATTGAAGTCTTTTGCGACAATCCGGAGATTGATTTGATTCTGTTGGACGCCAGAATGCCGGACATATCGGGTTATGAAGTTGTTCAACGAATCCGGATGTTTAATAAAGAGGTTGTTATTATGCAAACCGCGAATGTTTATCCGGATGCCAAAGAAGAGGCAATCGCTCTTGGCTGTGATGATTTTATTGCCAAGCCGGTTAATCCCGATCGATTAAGAACAAAAATTAGTCAGATATTCTTGGCACGTTCCGGCGACAATTGTTCATTGCTCGTTTAAAATTAAAATAACGGACGATTAAAAAAATAAAAGACGAGTTTGATGACTCGTCTTTTTTTGTGGGTGGCTACTGAGAGTTGAACTCAGGATGACTGGACCACAACCAGTTGTTTTACCGCTAAACTATAGCCACCATGTGAGCTGGATATTGGATTTTGGATTTGTCCAACGTTAAAATAAGTTAACACAAAAGAAATATTTTGTCAAAACGAAACTTCCAGTTTTACTTTTTGACTTAATCTGCTAGAATAAAAATCCAATATCCAAAATCCAATTATCTAATATCTAACATTAATTATATGGAAGCACAACAACATGATGCTTTTGCCAATGTTTTGGCCCAGCTAACCGAACTGCAAGCGGTTTTAAAAGTGGAGGAGAATGCTTTTACCTTATTGCAAGAGCCAAAACGGGTCGTCAGAGTGGCCATTCCGGTCAAAATGGACAATGGAGCTGTCAAGGTTTTTATCGGCTACCGCAGCCAGTTTAATGACGCCCTGGGGCCGTTCAAGGGCGGCATTCGCTTTCATCCGGACGTCAACGAAAGCGAAGTCAAAGCTTTGTCGGCCTGGATGACTTGGAAGACCGCTCTTTTGGGTCTGCCGTTGGGCGGCGGCAAGGGCGGGATTATTGTCGATACAAAAACTTTGTCGGCCGGCGAGCTGGAACGTTTGTCGCGCGGCTATATCCGTGCTTTATACAAAAATTTCGGGCCGGAAATTGATGTGCCGGCGCCGGATGTTTATACCACGCCGCAGATTATGGCCTGGATGCTGGATGAATACGAAGTAATTGTCGGCCGGCATCAACCGGGCACGATCACCGGCAAGCCTTTGACTGTCGGCGGCAGTGCCGGACGCGGACCGGCGACCGGACGCGGCGGGGCGTTGATTATGAAACTGGCGGCCGAAAAAATGAATTTGCCTGTCGGTTCGTCTGTGGCGATTCAAGGTTTTGGCAATGTCGGCGCGGAATTTGCTTTGGCGGCGATTGCTTTTGGTTTTAAAATTGTGGCCGTCAGCGATTCGCATGACGCGATTTATAATCCGGCCGGTTTTGACGTGCCGGCGTTGATGAAATATAAACATGATACCGGCGGAGTTAAAAATTTCCCCGGTTCAACTGTTTGCGCCGATGTTTTGGCGGTGGAAGCGGATGTTTTGATTCCGGCGGCTTTGGAAAATTCGATTACGGCACAAAATTTTGGAATAATTAAAGCCAAGTTGATTGTGGAAATGGCCAATGGTCCGATTACGCCGGAAGCTGATAAATTATTGGCCGACAAAGTGATCGTGCCGGATATTTTGGCCAATGCTGCCGGCGTGCTGGTCAGCTATCTGGAGCAAGTGCAAAACGCGAGCAACTATTATTGGCCGGAAGAGGAAGTGGTCGCCAAAATGAATCTTTTGATGACCGATGCTTTTAATACTGCTTGGAGCAAGATGGAAGAATTGAAATCCAGTTTCCGGTTGGCCGGACAAGCGGTGGCCGTGCAAAGAGTGGTGGAAGCGATGAAAGCGCGCGGCTGGTGCTAAAAAGTTGAAAGTTCGTAAAGTTCATAAAGTTTAAAGTAGAGACGCAATATTTTGCGTCTCTATTGTTTGTTGAATTAAAAACGCCGCAGTCCTCTGCGAGAGACTGCGGCGAGACGGAAAAATATATTTTATTGTGCGAATGTTGCCGCGTTGGCAAAGTCGGCGGCAAAGGTGTCGGCCAAGGAGTTGATAATCGTTTGATCGGTCGAGATGATGCCCAGCTCGCGATTTCTTTGCAGCGAGTTGCTGGAAAAATTCTGCGAGCCGAGAAAAACTTTTTTGTCGTCGATGAGAATCATTTTGGCGTGAATATAAAGCAAGGCTTTGGCGGAAAAAGTGCGAATGGCCGCGCCGGCGGCAGCCAGCGTTTGAAAATTGGTGTGCCAGTTTTTGGCATCGGTCATAACCACCTGAACGTTGACTTTTCGTTCGGCCGCGTTTTTCAAAGCGACAACAATTTTTTTGTCGGCCATTTCTTCATTGTAAACTGCCAACGAAATTTTGGCCGAATCGATCAAATCAACCAAATCGGCCTCCGCTCCGGGGCTCCACACCAAATCAGCGGTTGCTTGCGCTTCGGTTTTATTGTTCTGCCAATCGGCGGCAAAAGTTTTTTCTATGGCCGCGACGTCGGCGGCGGCTTGATCGATCACGCCAAAATCGCGATCGGCCGCGTAGTATTTCGGTGTCAGATTAAAAGTCATAATCAGTGCGGTTTGATTATCAATGATTAAAGTTTTCTGATGCGTCAGGGCAAAATAAGCCGGCGTCCAATGCACCGGAATATTTTGGGCGGCAAAATAAGCGTAAGCGTTGTGATTAAATTTTTGCGCGCCGTAATAGCCGGGGTTGAGCATAACGCGCACCGCCAAGCCGCGGTTTTTGGCGGCAACCAAAGCTTGCTCGACTTGCTCGTCTGACAATTGGTAAATCACCAGGTCCACGGATTTTTTGGCGTTGTCGATTGCGGCCAAAATCGGAGCGACGCCGGCTTGCGGTTCGATGATGAGCGTCAGTGGTCGGTTTTCGGTTTTCAGTTTTCGGCCCGCCTGCAACACTTTGCGTAGCATTGCGGGCAGGGTTTCGGCTGTCTTATTCGTTGATGTCGTCGATGCAGTTTTGTTTGTAGTGGTGGACGTCGTAGGGCTGGCGATTGGTTGATTGGCAAGCGGTTTGTTTTTTTCCGCAATCATCGCCAGCCGGATCAAAAGTAAGACAGCGACAAGGATTAAGGCTAGGTGCCAAAGAGTTTTTTGGTTGAGGGGTAATTTGTCGGGCATAAATTTAGTTATTATGAAAAAACATAGCACAGACGGCGAAGAAGAAAAAACACTTTTCTGTCAGTAAATCAGGCGCTTTGACTTTCGTTTTATTTTCGCTATAATGTCATTTATAAAGAGTACTTTTTGTTATATTAAAAGAATACTCGTTGACTCCATCTTTAAAGTTTATCACGTTGGGTTTTGTAGTGATATCGCAAATTCTGTCTACGTCAACTGGCTCCATTGGTGTTTCATAAACGATGATGCCGTTTTGTCTGCGCGTTATGCAATGGTATATCATGTTGTTTAAGCCGAATATTCTTTTTGTGGTGGCTATGCGCTCATTGCGTAGTTCAGAAATTTTGCGTACTTTTTCTTCTCCATCTAAATTGCGAAATAAACTATGTTCGCTATTAAATTCAGCGACTTTTTGTATTGTTGCCCCGTTATGTTCCAAAAAAGTTTTAATCCCCACACCCAATCCATCTTTAGCGGCATCAGCCGAACAGTCCGCTCTTGAAAGGTTATCAGCTCCAAATTATTTGCAAAATAAATTTTCGGCAATGCGGTATTGTATATATGGTTCGTTACTTTCAGAAAAAAGACGCGACAAAGAGCCTATATTTCTAAGCATTTTTTGATAATATTCGATTTTATCCCCATCTTGTGAATTTAAAAACATATAATCCTATTATAACTGCAACAAATCAAATAATCAAATTAGATTTTTACAGAGGATTGTAATAACGTGGCATTGTATTTTTTGTGCGCTTGCCAGGAATCGGACATGGATCCAGAGCTCCCGCCCAAGGCGGGCAGGTAGAAGGCTCTTGTTTTATTCATTATCAGCCCAAGGTTGACCCGCCTCGGGCGGGAACTACTAACGCAGTACGCCCAGGGGGAATCGAACCCTCATGACCAGCTTAGAAGGCTGGTGTTCTATCCATTGAACTATGGGCGCAGATCGGTGGTCGGTTCTCAGTTTTCGGTTATCGGCCGTCAAAAACCAGACGTTGGATAATCTAACAAAGAATTTGACAAAAAGCAAATGTTATTTCTTCGCCACGCCGTAGCTTTAGCGAAGGCTGGGTTTGCGGCGCCGAACTTTGTTGCCCATTTTTTTGGCAATGATGATGATTTGCGCGCGGCTCTCGTCATCGCGTATGACGTGAAAGATACTGGGCAATAAAGACAAAATGATAATCAAAAAGATGATGGGCAAAAGATAATGGTCGATGTTGGGCACACTGCGGCCCAAAAAGTAACCGGCCAAAATCAAACCGCAAGACCACAAGAGGCCGCCGATGATGTTGTAAGCGGCGAATTTTTTATAGCGCATGGTGCCGACGCCGGCGACCACGGGCACAAAGGTGCGCACGACCGGCATAAAACGGGCCAAAATTATGGCTTTGCCGCCGTGTTTGGTAAAAAATAAATTAGCTTTGGCGATGTGGCTTTTTTTGAAGAAAAAAGAATCTTCGCGGATAAAGATTTTTGGTCCGAATTTTTGGCCGCAATAATAACCAAAACCGTCGCCCAAAATGGCCGCCACAATCACCAACGGCAATAAAATCGGCAAAGACAAAATGTTTTGGCTGGCCAAAAAACCGGCGGTAAAAATCAAGCTGTCGCCGGGAAAGAAAAAACCGACAAGCAGGCCGGATTCGGCAAAGATGATGGCGAAGATGCCGAGATAGCCGACGGTGGTGATTAGAGAGATTAAGTTAAACATGAAAAATTAAAAATTAAGAATTAAAAATTAAAAGCTGCGGTTTTTTCGGATATTAGTCATACCGGCGTATGCCGGTATCCAGAAACTCCTGAACGAAGCGGCTGGAACTGGATCCCGGCATACGCCGGGATGACAGAACTTTATGGAACGGCAACAATAAACATCGCTTGCATTATACCTGTATTTTTGTTCTTTTGGCAAATGACGCGGCTTGACAATTATGTCATATTTTTGTAAGATTTAGCCATAATGTTTAGCTAAAATTTTATGATTTTAAC
Organism: Candidatus Falkowiibacteriota bacterium; assembly: GCA_903897785.1. Classification (GTDB taxonomy): domain Bacteria; phylum Patescibacteriota; class Patescibacteriia; order Patescibacteriales; family Patescibacteriaceae; genus CAIUCZ01. The sequence goes on along the minus strand of CAIUCZ010000039.1, from coordinate 14,311 downwards.
TTGGTTGGGACACTCTTGTTTTAAAATACAGGACAAAGTTGGCGCGGACGGCATCACCGTGGTGACCGATCCGTTTGACGGCGAGATGGTGGGTTTGAAAATGCCCAGGGTCAGTGCCGATATTGTGACGGTCAGCCATGATCACAAAGATCACAATAATATTGAAGCCGTCGACGGCGGTTCGACTGCGCTCACCGCGGGTGAGCCGATGATTATCAACGGCGCGGGCGAATATGAATATAAAGGTATTTTTGTCGAAGGTATTTTGAGTTATCATGACGAGAAAAAAGGCGCCGAGCGCGGCCAAAATATTATTTATCGCATTACGGTTGACGATATCAATATTGTCCACTTGGGTGATTTGGGCCATGAGCTGGATCCCAAACAATTGGATCGTGTCGAGGGCGCGGATATTTTGCTGGTCCCGGTGGGCGGCAAGTATACGATTAACGCCGAACGGGCGGTGGACGTGGTCAACGCCATCGAGCCGCGGATTGTTATTCCCATGCATTACAAAATGGACGGCGTGAAAATTGACGGACTGGATCCGGTGCAGAAATTTATTACGGCCATCGGGTTGAAACCGGAATACGAGGAACGGCTCAAGCTAAGTAAAAAAGATCTTCCGGCTGAAGAGACGCAATTAGTTATTTTAAGTTTGTAGTATCGCGCAAAAAATGCGAATTATACGCGAATACCGCAAATTACATAGCAAAAAATGCGAATTAAATACCAAAGCTTAAAATTTTAACCAACGTCAATCAACAAGTTCGCATTTTTCGCATTAATGAACTTATCGAAATTAAAAATTAAATAAATAATATGCCAACAAGGAGGGCAACAACAAAAAAAGTTAACAGCAAGCAAAAAGTAAGCACGCCAAAACCAAACGAGGATCAGCTGGTGGCGGATTTGGTGGACAAATATTTGGCCCAAGGCGCGGCCGAGCAAAAAGATTTGCTGGTGCGTTTGTCCGACACTAATCAGCGCAAAAAAGTGTTGACCATGTGGACGATGGTGGTGACGATTATGGTTGTCTTGGCGGTTTTGTGGGTGTTGAATTTAAAAAATGAATTAAAGCTGCCGACCACAACTAACGCGCCGACCGTCGATTTGAGCAATATGGGCGACAGCTTGACGCAGGCGATGGACAAAGTGAAGGCCAGTTTAAATAATTTGCAGATTGCCAGCACCAGTGTGACGTCGACGCTGGCCACCAGCACGATTGATAACCTGCCGCCGGGCGCAAGGATTATCGAGCATGCGGCGACGACAGCGAATGAATTAATCAGATAAAACAAAAGTCGTTAGTTGTTAGTCGTTAGTCAAATGCGGCTTCTGACTAACGACTGCCGACTAACGACTATATTTTTATGCCTAAGAAAAAAAATACCGAACAACCGATTGAAGAAAACCCTTCGACTCCTTCGATAAACTCAGGACAAGAAAGCTCAGGGCGAGCAAGCTCGGAAGTCAAGCCTGAAGTTTTAGCTAATGGTTTATCCATGACCGACTTTGGCATGGTGCGCGATCAGCCGATTGTGGAAGAAATGCGCCGCTCGTATTTGGAATATGCCATGAGCGTCATTATTAGCCGCGCTTTGCCCGATGCTCGCGACGGTTTGAAACCGGTGCATCGCCGTATTTTGTATGCGATGTGGACTTTGGGTTTGCGCGCCAATGGCAAGTTCCGCAAATCGGCTACGGTCGTCGGTGAAGTCTTGGGTAAATATCATCCGCACGGCGACAGCGCGGTTTATGAATCCATGGTGCGTATGGCTCAGGAATTTTCCATGCGTTATCCGCTGGTCAAGGGCCAAGGTAACTTTGGTTCGATTGACGGCGACAGCGCGGCCGCCATGCGTTATACCGAGGCCAAGTTGTCGGCCATTTCCGAGGAAATGCTGCTCGACATCGACAAGAATACGATTGATTGGATGCCCAACTATGACGGTTCACAGCAAGAGCCGGTGGTTTTGCCGTCCAAGTTGCCGGATTTGTTATTGAACGGCGGCATGGGCATTGCCGTCGGTATGTCCACCAGCATCCCGCCGAATAATTTGGGCGAGTTGACGATGGCCATCAGCCATTTGATCGATCATCCGGACGCGACGGTGAGCGAGTTGATGAAATTTGTCCAAGGTCCGGATTTTCCGACCGGCGGTATTATTTTTGACAAGGCGGCCATCGAGCAAGCTTATGCCACCGGGCATGGCGGCATTGTCATGCGCGGCTGCGCCGAGATTGTGGAGCATAAAAACGATAATTATCAAATCATTATTTCCGAGTTGCCGTATCAAGTCAACAAAGCGACCTTGGTGGAAAAAATTGCCGACCTGGTCAAAGAGAAAAAGCTGGACGGCATCAAAGATTTGCGCGACGAGTCGGACAAAGAAGGCGTGCGCGTCGTCTTGGATTTGAAAAAAGATTCTTATCCAAAAAAGATTTTGAATAATTTGTATAAGATGACCCAGCTGCAAGAAACTTTCCATGTTAATTTGCTGGCTTTGGTCGACGGCATTCAGCCGAAAGTGTTAAATTTAAAAACTTGCCTGGAAGAATACATCAAACATCGCGTTCATGTCGTGACGCGGCGCACCCAGTTTGAATTGGATAAAGCCAAAGCCCGGGCCCACATCTTGGAAGGTTTGATGATCGCCCTAAAACACATCGACGAAGTAATCAAAGTGATCAAAGCCTCCAAAGATCGCGACGAAGCCAAAACCAACTTGATGAAAAAGTTCAAGCTGTCGGAGTTGCAAGCCACGGCTATCGTGGAAATGCGTTTGGGCAATTTGGCCAACCTGGAACAATTAAAAATTGAAACCGAACTCAAAGAAAAACAAGCTTTGATCAAATCATTGGAAGAAATTCTCGCTTCCCGGCAGAAAATTTTGTATATTGTGCGCGATGAATTATTGGAAGTGGTTGAAAAACATCCTAGCCCGCGCCGCACCAAAGTGATGGTTCATGGCGTCAAAGATTTTAAGATCGAGGATCTGGTGCCCAATGAAGAAGCGATGGTCTTGATGACGCGCGACGGCTATATCAAACGTTTGCTGCCTGACACTTTCAAAGTGCAATCGCGCGGCGGCAAAGGCGTCATCGGTTTGACGACCAAAGAAGAAGATATGGTCGAGTTTATGTTTACCGCCATGACGCACAGCGATATTTTATTTTTCACCACCCGCGGCCGTGTTTTTCAACTCAAAGCCTACGAAATTCCGCAAGCCCAGCGCCAAGCAAAGGGCCAGGCGATTGTTAATTTTTTGCAATTGGACAGCACCGAACAAGTCAGCAGTGTTTTGCCGCTGGATGAAATCGGCGATTATAAATTTTTATTTTTTGCCACCGAGCAGGGGACGATTAAAAAAGTGCCGCTCAAAGAATTTGATAATGTGCGGCGTTCAGGTTTGATTGCCATAAAAATTAAGCCGGAAGACAAATTGATTTGGGCCAAACCGACCACCGGCAATGATAATGTGCAGTTGATTACCGCGCAAGGCCAAGCGATTCATTTCAAAGAAAGTGATGTGCGTGAAATGGGCCGCAATGCCGCCGGCGTTTTGGGTATTCGCTTGCACAAAGACGATAAAGTGGTGGGCATGGGCGTGATTCATACTAAAGAACAAAAGATAAAAGATTATCAGGTGTTGTCGGTCATGGCCGGCGGCTATGGCAAACGCACACCCTTGGATTTATACAAAGTGCAAGGCCGCGGCGGTTCGGGCATTAAAACTGCCAAGATTACTTCCAAGACCGGCAAGCTGACCAACGCTTTTGTGGTGCGAGTGGAAGATATGAAAGAGCGCGATTTGATTATTATTTCGGCCAAAGGCCAAGTGATTCGTTTGCCGTATAAAACCGTCAGCAATCTTGGACGCGATACGCAAGGCGTAAGATTGATGCGGTTTAAAGAAGAGGGAGATCAGGTGGCGGGAGTGACTTGGTTGTAATTTGTCAACTTGACCGAAAATATTCACTCGTTTATAATAACCACACAAAATATTAATTAACTAATTTTTAATGCGCCTGATTCTGCTTTAATCAGGACTACAAAGCTATGGAACAAGAACACGAGCATCATGAAGCCGCCGAACATCATGGCGGTCATAAGCGCAAAATGAACAAGAACAGCAATATTATCATTTTGAGTTTGATTATCATTGTTTTAATCGGCGCGATTATTTATTTCAAGGGTAATGGCGTCAAGGTTTTGAATATGTCAGAAGCGCGCACCCGTGCCACGGCAATTTTGGGCCAGATTGCTCAAGGTCAAAACATCGCCATTCAGGATTTAACCAAGTACAACAACGGCGTTTATAAAATCAAATTGCAGGTCAAAGACAGCAAAGGCGTGGTCGTAAAGAATACGGACTCGTCCGGCAAGTCATCGGATTATTTTGAATCTTATATGACAACCGATGGCAAACAGTTTTTTGTCTCCGGCATTGATGCCGATAAATTATTAGCCAGCTCCACTCCGGCCGCCGCCAATACTGATAACACGGCCGCCAACACGCCGGCGACTCAACCGGCGACCAACGCGCCAAAAAACGACAAACCGACGGTGCAATTATTTGTCATGAGCTATTGCCCGTATGGTTTGCAGGAAGAAAAAGGTATTATTCCGGCGGTGCAAGCTTTGGGCAACAAGATTAACTTTAAATTGGAGTTTGTCAGTTACTCGATGCACGGCCAAAAAGAAGTCAACGAGAACTTGTTGCAATATTGCATTGACCAAGTGGCTCCGACCAAACTTTTGTCTTATGTCAATTGCTTTGCCAACTCGGCTTCCGGCACGTCCGACGCTTGTTTGACTGCCAACGGCATCAAGAAAGACAGTTTGACCGCTTGCATCAAAGCCAACGATGCCAAGTACAAAATTACCGCCAACTATAACGACAAGACGACCTGGTCCGGCGGTCAATTCCCTCCGTTTAACATCTACAAAGCGGATAACGATAAGTATGGCGTTCAAGGTTCGCCGACATTGGTGGTTAACGGCGCGCAGGTTGATTCCAGCCGCGATCCGGCCAGTATTTTGACGACGATTTGCAACGCCTTCAAAACCAAGCCGGCCGAATGTGACAAGAAATTGGCCAGCGCCGCTCCGGCGGCCGGTTTTGGCGGCACGGCTGGTGCTTCCGGCTCCGGCAGTGGTGCCAATTGTGCTCCGTCGAATTAGGTTGTAATTTGTAGTGGATAGTCAATAAAAAATTATGACGGCATCTTAAGCTATATTGAGATGCCGTTTTTTATTTGTAGATTTTGCCGCTCTTTGCTATACTTTAAAAAAAGCTTTTATGACCGAGCTTGCTGAATTTAATTTTTGTGAACACCAAAAGAAAAACGGCTTTACCTTGATCGAGCTGGCTGTTTCTTTGGTGGTTATGGGACTGATTGTGGCGGCCTCGGCTTTTGGCTGGGGCGCTTATGTTGATTTTCAGACGGCCACTAAACAGTTGAACGGTTTGAACAAATTGTGTACCGGCCTGAAAGAGTATCAAGTGGAAGCCGGCACTTATCCGCTGGCCTTGCCGGCGATCGGCGGCAATTTGTCAATCAACGACAAGACTTATATTTATAACATGTGGGGCGAGCCGGTCCGCGGCGCCAATAAATATTGTCCGACGTCGATCGCCAATGAAAATTCGCCTTACGCTTATGTCTCGGACGGCGTCAAATATACCATTACCACTTGTTTGTTTTCTTCGGTCGGCGGCGTGGCGGCCGGTCCGGTGGCTTTTAGCAATTGCCAGTTCGGTTCGATCAATCAAACAATTCAACCGTGCGTGCCGAATTGCGGTACGGCTTGCGGCGGTGCGGCGGACGGTTGCGGCGGCCAATGTTATAACCCCTGCCAATGCAATCCTGCGGGGTGCACACCGGCTACACCCGTTTGCCAAGGTACGACATGCGGCGGTTGCACGGTCGATAGTGATTGTCAAGGTTTTTATCCGTTGAAATATTGCGATCTTGCCAGCCACGCTTGCACCAGTACCCGCTCCACCGGCGGCAATCCGACCGGCCAGCAATAAAATTAAATTAAAATATAATTTATCATATGTACAAGAAAGTTCGTCTTCAACCGGCGGGTTTTGAAATGTTCGCCGCCGTCATGCTGGTCCTGGCTTTGGTCGTGGTGATGGCGGTGTTGTATGAGCTGGGACCGACTTTGCAAAAAGAGCAAAGCCGGTCTTATCTGACCGCGGCCAATATCGACAGTGTTAAGTTGAGTTTGGCGACGGCGCGGGAGGCGACCGGTGCTTATCCGCGCACATTGTCCGATGCCGGACTGGCCGTCACGGTGGCGGATGGCACAACTTTGATTAACGGCCAGCCGCTTTATATCGGCAGTGCCACCGACACTGCGGCAATTAAGGTCGGCAGTGTCGATTATCAGGTGACGCCGGACGGCAGTCATTATGTTTTGAAATTTACCGTAGCCGACGCGAACGCGGTCCGTTCTTTGCGCGGCGGCGATTTTACCGTGGTCAGCAGCACTTTGGGCGAATTGGCGGTGACCGACCGTTTGGGTGATAATGTTTTGTATAATCAGCTGATCGGCACCACGACCGCTGCCAGCTCGACGCCTTGCGTGCCCAAAGGCTGTGCGGAATTGAATGCGGCTTGCGGCAACCCGCCGGACGGTTGCGGCAGTACGGTTTTGGTCAATTGCGGCAGTTGCAGCAGCGACAAGGTTTGTTTTAATTATAATTGTTGCACGCCGGAGAGCGACAGCGCTTTTTGCAGCGGTCATTGCGGTTCGGTCAGCGATACGGATAATTGCGGCGCGGCCCGAACTGTCGCCGATTGCGGCAGTTGCAACAACGGTGACATTTGCATTAACGGCAATTGCGTCAATAAAAATTGCACGTTTGATCATTGGACGATCGATCCGGCTCAATATTGCACCGGCTATAGTTTTGCCAATACTGATAATTGCGGCAACGCCGGGCAAACGGCCGGCACTCTGGTTTGCGCCAACAACACGACGTGCAACGCGCAAACCGGCGCCTGCGATAGCGGTTCGGCCTGCGCCGAAGCGTATTGGATTCCGGACTTGAGCACCGCTTGCGGCCAAGTTTCTCAATTTCATTTGTGTTATGACAGCGGTGGCACGGGCACGGTTGACGACACGCGAACTGCCGCCGGCACATTGACTTGCGCCAACGGCCAAATTTGCAATCAAGCAACCGGCGACTGCGTTTGTCCGGCCGCTCAAGTTTGGAATATGACTAATAACGATTGCGAAAATACCATTGCCACCACGACGACGGCCACTTCGACCGTGACCGACGCCTCGACATCGACAACTTGCGTCGCCACTTCAACCGCGGCCGGTTTATGTGCTGATAATAATTATACTTGCGGCACATTGACCGCCGTGGATAATTGCGGCAAAAACGTCAGCGCTGATTGCGGCGTTTGCTCGAGCGGCCAATTGTGTCAAAATAACGCTTGTTGCTCAATGACCGTTTATTATCGCGATTATGACAACGACGGATTTGGCGATCCGCAAAATTTTGTCACTGTTTGCGGCGCGGCGCCGGCCGGTTATGTCTTGAATAATTTGGATTGCAATGACAATGACGCGACCAGGACCAGCGGCGAGAGCTGTAATGATTATAATTTTATCTGCGGCCAGTCGACGGTCAGCGATATCGACGGCAATGCTTATCCGACAACGGCTGTCGGCAATCGCTGTGTTATGGCCGGAAATTTGCGGGCCGTTCATTATGACGACGGCCGAGTCATCGACGGCAATCAAACGCCGGTTGATTGCCAGTGCACTAATACGAGCAGTAAAAGTTGTTGTCCGATCGACAGCGGTCCGGTTCAATTGGCCGGCGGCTATGTGACTAACAAAACCGAAGCCGAATTTGCCAACGACAAAACGGTTTACAGCTGGCCGGATTTGATGGATAACACCACCACGCCCGGAGTCCAGGGGGCTTGCATGTCCGGTTGGCATGTGCCGACCGACGCTGAATGGCAGACTTTGATAAATTCGATTGATCCGGCCATTCCGGCCGATCCCGGCACACAAACCGGATTGTGCCAAGCCGGTTTTGTGGCCGCCGGTTGGCCGGGCAATGATTGCGTGCAAAAGAATTTCGCGGCCTTGGCCAGCCGGAAAAGTTCCGCAACCGATGGCGGTGATTATAATGCAAACTTGATGAACAGCGCCGTGAACGCAACGGGTGAAAATTGCGCTCAACTTTACGGTCCGGCCGAGCAATCTCTCAACTCAACCAAGCTTGATATTACTTATCCCGGCTTTAAAATGGTCGGTTATGGCGCCGCTTCCAATCTGAATCCGCGGTCGGTCGGTCAAGACGCCGACGCTTTGTTCTGGACGTCGAGCTTGAGTTGCGCCACGACCACGACGGCCAGCTTTAATTTGGGCGGCACAAGAGGCCGAGTCAGTTTTACACACAACGAAGCCTATGCCTGGGCCAGAGCTTTACATGCCGTTTCCGGCGGCGTGGAAAAAATTACTCAAGCCGCGGTCAGCCAGCTGTCGGCGCGGTGTGTTAAAAATTAATTTTGGTTATTTATTGAAATGAGAAAAAATAAGCGACAAAAAATATCCGCCGGGTTTACTTTGATTGAAATTTTGGTGACTTTGTTTATCATCGGCATTATTTCCACCTTGATGTTCGCCAACTACAGCGACGATACGTCGCAAACCCAGCTGGATATCAAAGCCAATTCACTGGTCAGCGATTTGCGTTTGGCGCAAAGTTATGCTTTGAACGCCCAAATGCCGCAATCCGGCACCTCCAGCGGCTGGACGACGATCCCCAGCGGCTGGGGCGTTTATTTTTTGATGCATGATCCCAGTTTTAATCTGGCCAGCGATTACCAGATTTACGCCAACTCCGCCACCACGACGCCGACAGGCGTTTACGGCCAGTCGTCTTTTCGGTTTGACTGGGTGGCTTTGGGCAGTACTTCATCGATTATTACCAACACTTCCAGCGCGGTGACGTCGTACGACAACACCGTGCTGACGTCTTTGTTGCCCAGCTGTTCCGGCGGCAATACCACTTCGACTTCGATGATCGTTTTTTTTGATCATGCCGGCGGCGTTTGGGTCAACAGCGTGCAACTGACCGGTTATGCTTCGTCTTGCATTACTATGACCAAAGGCTCGCTGTCCAAAACGATTAATATAAATAGTTTTGGGTTAATCCAATAACTTTTTTGGCGGCAGGGGAGTTTTGTGGTAGAATGGAAGCTGAAAGAAATCCAAAATCCAAATTCTTGCCCGCAATGCAAAAACGCATAGCGTTGCAGGCGGGTCAAAATCCAAAAAATTTAGATTTTACGTTTTGAGTTTTGGATTTTTGGTTGAACTCCGGATTTAAAAACAACTCAAATCTTTTTAATAAATATGTTTAAGAAACATGCAAAGCAAAGCGCCTATACGCTTGTCGAGATCATGGTCGTCTTGGTAATCTTGGCGATTCTGACGGTTTTGGCCTTGTCGGCCATGTCAGCTTGGACCGGCGGCGCGCAAGACAATAAAAACATGTCGCGCGCGGCCGATATTTTGCCCTATCTGGAAACGTTTCGCAATAAATACGGTTATTATCCGACCAGTCTGACGCCCGGCCAGCCGCTGGTCGGCCCGGACGGCGTGGTAATCGCTTACAGTATTCCTTCGCTCAAACCGAGCAATAACAACTGCTATCCTAATTACTCTGATTTTGTTTATGCCGCCACCAGCTCCAACTCCAGTTATACTTTAAGCTTTTGTTTGAATCGCGCCGCTTCCAGCTCCAGCTCAACTATCGCCAATATTATTACCTTGACGCCGCGCAACAGCGGTTCGTTTACCAATGTGGTCTGCACGCCGGATTGCGGGATTTATCCCAAATGCGGCGGCGCTTATTCCGACGGTTGCGGCGGATATTGTTATAATATTTGTTGCAACACAAATGCCAATTGCCAGGCGGCCAGCAGCACACTGGTATGCTCTAATAATAATTGCATCGGCTGTACGCCAACCCCCACGTCTACCTGCGCCGGTCTTGGCTATAATTGTGGCACCCAGACAAATAGTTGTGGTGCCGTGGAGAATTGCGGCTCTTGTTCCGGTGGTACTCCTTATTGTTCTAACGATCAAACGACTTGCATTCCACAGCCTGATTGCCCGATTGCCATCTGCGGCGACGGCCGAACTTTGAATTGTTCCGGCGGTTCTCAATATACGGCCACCGGCTCATTGGCTCTTGGGCCTGCCAATGCCAGCGGCTATCATACCACCACCACTTATCAGGCGGTTTTGGTTGGTTCCCAATGCTGGATGAATCGTAATCTTAACATCGGGAAAATGATTTTAAATGCCAATAGCGAAGCGGACTATCCCAGCGATGTAGATAAGTGGTGCGTCTGCACCGACGCGGAGATGACAAATAACCCCGGTCTTTATACTGAAGGGCCATGTTGCACGGTCAACACCCCTGTTGATACGGGTCTTTATACTTGGGCTCTGGCTATGTGGTTGCCAACCTCATATAGTAATCTTACCTTCTCTGGCTACAATAGCTCTGGTATACGCCAAGGTATTTGCCCGGTTGGCTGGCATGTGCCGAGTGATGCCGAGTTTTCAACGTTGTCGTCTTCTCTTGGCTCAAATGCCGGTGACAAAATCAAGGATCCATGCGATTGGAATACATGTTGTCATAGTGGGACTAATTGCAATTTGACTAATTTAAGCATGCCAATGGGCGGCTATCACAATGGCGGGCAATCTACTAATAATTACACTACGGGCTTTTTTTGGACCACAGCGCAACCCAGTCTTGACACCGCTCATAACTTGTCTTTGTATGCCGGTTCTAGCGATTTTTCTCAGGGCGGCGTTGTTAAAACATATGGTTATTCGGTGCGCTGTATTCATGATTAATCTGGTTTGCCTTTTTTCTCAAAATTCGCTAGCATAAAAACAAAATATTTTTTATGAATATTATTTTAGGTTTAGTTATCTTGGCGTTAGGCGTTTTTATGACCATCAAATCGGAGGCGGTTTTGCGTTTTTTTGGCCAGTTGGAGTTTTTTGAAAAGCATTTGGCCACGTCCGGCGGGTCGCACTTGGGCTACAAGTTAATCGGCTTGCTGTTTTGCTTTATCGGCATGCTGGTGGCGACGAATTTGATCGGTGATTTTGTGCGGTTTGTTTTTTCGCCGCTGATTAGGTATCAAGACCAAGCGCCGCAATAGTATCGCTTGACAATATTAACGCGGTTCGTTAAGATTAATTTTATGATCAAAAGCTTTAAATCCAAAGAAGCGGAAAAGATCTTTAATCTTGAATATTCATTAAAATTGCCGGCCGCTATTCAAAAAACGGCTTTGCGTAAATTATGGATGATTGACGCGGCGCAAACGATTAATGATTTACGCGTGCCGCCGGCCAATCGTCTTGAGCAATTAAAAGGCAAACTTAAAGGGCGGTATAGCATCAGAATAAATGAACAATGGAGAATTTGTTTTAAATGGCATCAAGGTGATGCTTATGAGATGGAAATAATAGACTATTATAAATAATTTTATGGCCAAAAAAATAAAACCAATTCACCCGGGAGAAATACTAGCCGAAGAATTTTTGGGCCCGCTGGCTATCAGCCAGTATCGTTTGGCCAAGGATATTGCCGTTGCACCGATTAGAATCAGTGAGATTATTCATGGTAATCGAGCGATTAGCGTTGACACGGCTTTGCGTTTGGGTAAGTATTTTAATACTTCGCCACAGTTTTGGTTGAGTTTACAAACGCATTACGATTTGACAAGGGCAAGTGAAAGTCTGGCCGGTGTGTTGCGACATAAAGTGAAAATCTTTGATTTTGCAGTTTAATGGGCCCGTAGTTCATCTGGTAGAATGCCTGCTTTGCATGCAGGAGGTAAGCGGTTCGAGTCCGCTCGGGTCCACAATTATCATGTCCGAATTTTTGCAGTTTAAAGATCTAAAAATAGAAGTAAAAACCAGCGCTCAAGCCCGGCGCTGGCGCTTGGCTGTGCACGCCGACGGCCGGATTGTTTTGACCCGCCCAAAATCATTTTTTCAGTTGCCGCCTGATAAAATTATTGCCGAGCGGTATGACTGGCTCAAGGCCAAAACAAAATTTTGGCAAGAACACCGGGGCAATGCTCCGATCTTGTCTAAAACTCAACAACGCCAAGCTTATTTACAAAATAAAATTGCGGCCCGCAATTTGGTGCGCGCGCGGCTGGAATTTTATAATCAAAAATACAAGTTAAAATACAACCGTATCAGTATCAAGAACACGGCCACGACCTGGGGCAGTTGTTCGTCGCGCGGCAATCTGAATTTTAATTACAAGATCGTTTTATTGCCCGAGCGCTTGGCCGATTACATTGTTGTGCACGAGCTGTGCCATTTAGCGGCGCTCAATCATTCGACGCGGTTTTGGCGGCTGGTGGGGGAGAGCTTGCCGGATTATAAACTATTGCGGGCGCAACTGAAAAAAATCGGGAGATTAAGTTAAAGTCGGAATCTAGAATCTGGAATCTGGAATTTGGAAAAAAGCAAACCGCCCCGTCGTAGTCTCACGAAGTGGACTGCGACGTTTTCTTGCGCCAATTTTTTTGCTATAATAAGAATAGTTAAAAATAAATTATAAAATTATGAAAAAGAAAAACTTCAATCTGCGCAATGTGTTTGCCTTTGTTGTTTTTTTTGTGCTCTGCCAGCTGGCCGGAGCAATCGGCACGCTGTTTACGATGCCGGCGATTCCGACATGGTACGCGCATCTGCTCAAACCGACTTTTTCGCCGCCGAACTGGCTGTTCGCGCCGGTGTGGACTTTGCTTTATACTTTAATGGCAGTGGCAATATTTTTGTTGTGGCAAACCAAAGTCAGCAACGGCCAAAAAAAGAAACGCCGTTTGGCAATTACTTTTTTTATCGTACAGCTGGTTTTTAATGCTTGTTGGTCGATTATTTTTTTTGGTGAACACAATATTGGCAGTGCCTTGATAGAAATTGTGTTCATGTTGCTGGCAATTATTTTGACCATGTATTTTGCTTGGCCGGTGAAAAAATGGGCGACGTGGCTGTTACTGCCGTATCTGGTGTGGGTGAGCTTTGCCACGATTTTGAATTTTGCTTTATGGAGGCTGAATTGAATTGAAAATTAAAAATGAAAAATTAAAACTCCGGTCGGTCGATCGGAGTTTTTATTTTTTTGGCTTGGCGCCGGAGATTAAGGCGCCGAGTTGTTGGCGCTTCAGGCCGGTTAAGCTTTCGATCCTTTGGCGAATTAAATCGCGCAAGGTTTCGCTCGGCGTGGCGGCCAAGCATTTGAGCAAGACGACAACGTCGGTCGTTTGCTCGAGCCAGTCGTTGGTTGTCGCCAGCAGCGGTTCGTGCATAAAACTGACATTTTCGGTTTCTTTCCAGAACGCCAATAATTTTTTGTGGCAATGATCAGTGTTCAGACAGCTGTCTTTTTCCAGGCAATGTTTATTGTGGCAAACCGCGCTTAAAATGTCGGCGATCGATTGTTGCGCCGCCTTGATTTCTTGTTCCACCGGTCCGGCTCGGTCTTGAATTTCTTGTTTAGTCATTGTCAACACCATGATTTAAGGTACATAGTCTTATTAAGGCACAGATTGATATTTTTGGCAATAGTTGCCAGAATTGTCCGGTTGGATTAAGCTGAAGTAGTATTCGTATTCATTCGTAGTGTCTACCTATGCCTCGACAGAATCAAGCCCAGCGTAATTCGTAGCATTCGCATTTTTTATGAAGCTAACTTTAAACAAAAATAATTTAGCCGAGCAACCGGAGCAGTTGATGCGCCGGGCCGGTTATATTCTAATTACCGATCGCTTGAGCGGCAAAAGCAGTTATGCCCGGCCGTTTTCCCAGCTGCATTATCCGCGGTTTCATGTTTATTTAAAACACGAGGGCGATAATTTGATAATTGACTTGCATTTGGATCAAAAAAAACCGGGCTATCAAGGCCAAGCGCGGCACAATGCCGAATACGACGGCGAGGTGGTAACCGGCGAGATTGCGCGTTTGCAAGGATTGGTCGGCCTGCCGCGTAATGTTTTGTATAATGCGACTGCGCCCGTCGCACCGGCTGTGCCGGCGGCTCGACCGGCGGGCAACCCGCTTGGTCACGGTAAAATAGAAGATCATCTGCCGGTGGAGAAAAAAACGAGTTGGTGGAAGAAAATATGCAGTTAGTTAAAAGTTCATAAAGTTCTTAAGGTTATAAAGTTATTAAAATTCACGAACTTCATAAACGTTAAGAACTTTATAACTTTA
>CAIUCZ010000038.1 GCA_903897785.1 Candidatus Falkowiibacteriota bacterium | reverse complement strand
CGCCCCGATCGCTCCCGTTTCCTCGCCCAATTTTGCCAACACCACTTTTATTTTCTTGGCATTTTCATGGCTGGCATTGTCAACCAGATATTGCCGGGCTGTGTCCAAAAATAATTCGCTGGCCGCGGTGACGCCGCCGCCGATGACGATAATTTCCGGGTCAAACAGATGGGCGACGTTGGTCAATGCCAAGCCGAGCATTTTACCGATCTCTTGAAAATTGGCTTTGGCCAGTTCATCGCCAAGCAAAGCTTCGTTGGCCAGCTGATGGGCATTGTTTTGTGATAATTTTTGAAACGCTTGTTCCAGTTTGATGCCGCTGGAAAAATCAATCAGCATTTCGCTGATTTCATTGGCCGCGCCGTGCGCCCCGTGATAAATCTTTTTATTTTTCAGCCAAGCGCCGCCAATGCCGGTGCCGACAATCATCCCGTAAACATTATCAAAATTTTTGGCCGCGCCCATGGCGCTCTCCGCTTTTAAAAAGCAGTTGGTGTCATTGTCCAGCATAATCGGCCAGTTGACGTTTAAAAATTGTTGAATTTTTTCCCCGATTTTCACGCCGTTCAAAAAAGGAATGTTGTTACAGACCTCTACGCGGCCGTCATTGTCGATTGAACCGGGTAATCCGATACCTAAGCCGACAATCTCCCAATTATTTTCTTGTGCCTTGTCGAGCAGAGGCGTGAGTACCGCTTTGATCATGGTTAGAAAATGATCAAAATTATCAGTCGGCGTGCTGACTTTGAAACTTTCAATAATTTTGTGGCCGGTGAATAAGACAGCTAGCATTTTTGTGCCACCGATGTCTAATCCCAATCTGTAATGTTTAATTCGAGTCATATTATAATGCGAATCTACGAATTTTATGCGAATACCGCGAATGGCACCGCGAAAAATGCGAATATCCCGATTAACTTTTTTAAAAACTTTAAAATTTATTAATTTATTCGCAACTTTCGCGGTTTACATTCGTAGGGCGTTACTGTGAACTCAAAAGAAGCGATTATAGCGTAATTCGTAGATTCGCATCAATACATCATATATCCTTGGCTGACCCAGCCCACGGCATTAACGACAAAAATAGTGATGCCAAAAGCGGCGACGCAGATCAATAAGCCAATTATCCCTTGGGTGATGGTGGCGATGGCGGCCGAAACTTTTTTGCTGTCTCCGCCGGCCGTTAAGTATTTGACCCCGCCGGTAATGGTAATGCCTAAAAATAGAATTGCCAAGAAGCCCAAGGCGACGCGGATTAGCATAACCATAATCGTTCGAATATCCAAAGGCGCATTGGGCGTGCCATAGGCCGTGCCACCTATAATACTCAAACCGCCTTGATTGGCATGGTTAAGCCAGGAGCTTTGGGCTAAAGCGGCTTGACTGCCGCCAAAGACGAATAGGCAAACGAGTAAAATCTTGAAAACAAGAGAATTAGTCAATTTCATAGATTGTGTTATAATTATTATAGTTGATAAGACTATTATACTAATTTTTAAGGACAATTGCAAATGACGGATAATTTAGCTACCAAAGTGGCCGGTAACGCGGCTTGGCAATTTTTGGGCAAAGCCGGCGGCACCATCATCGGCCTGGTGGCCTTGGGTTTGATGACGCGTTATTTGGGCAGTGCCCAGTTCGGCCAATACACTATCATTAATACTTTTGTCACCTTTTTTGCCGTGGTGGCGGATTTGGGTTTGGTGTCGGTCACCAGTCAATTGCTGAATCAGGGCCGGTTTGAGCGACAAACCGTTATGGCCAATTTATTCGGTTTTCGCGTGGTGACGGCTATGATCTTGCTTGGTTTGGCGCCGCTGGCGATTTGGCTGTTTCCCTACAGCGCGGAGATTAAAAACGGGGCGTTGATTATTGTCTGGTCGTTTTTCTTTGTCGCCTTGAGTCAAATTTGGGTCGGCCTGTTGCAAAGCGTTTTGCGATCCAATCGGCTGGCGATTGCCGAAGTCTTGGGTCGAGCGGTTTTGTTGGGTGTGGTCGTGTTGGCGATTAAGTTAAATTGGGGGATTCCCGGGATTTTGTGGAGCTTTGTGATTTCTTCGGCCGCGGCCTGGCTTTGTCAAGTAATCTTGGCTTGGCGCTGGGGCAAGCCAAAAATCGCTTTTGATCCGGCGTTCTGGAAACACATTTGGCAATTGTCTTGGCCGTTTTTGGCAATCATTAGTTTGAACTTGGTGTACATGAAAACCGACACCTTGATTTTGTCTTTGCATCGCTCAGCCGTCGAGGTTGGTTATTATGGCGCGGCGTATAAAGTGCTGGATGTTTTGGTAACCGTGCCGTTTATTTTGGCCGGCATCATTTTGCCTTTGCTGGTGGCGGCGTGGTCTGGCGGACAAAAAGAAAATTTTTGGCAAATGGTGCAAAAGTGGCTGGACGGGATGTGGTTAATTATCTGGCCGATGGTGATTTTTGGCTCCCTGTTTGCCAGGCAGATTATGATGCTGGTGGCGGGCCGCGACTTTGCGCCGGCCGGAATGCCGCTGGCGATTTTAATTTGGGCGGCTATGGCGGTTTTTTTGAGCGCTTATTTTACCAACATTTTAATTGCCCAAAAACAGCAAAAAAAATTGATTCCGGCCTATTTGATTTCGGCAATCATCGGTTTGACTGCCTATTTTTTCTGGATTCCCGCTTACGGGATGATGGGTGCGGCTTGGGGCACGGTTTTATCCGAAGGCTTGATGACTTTGTCGTCGGCGGTTTTGGCCGGCCGAGCCGGTTGGCAGATTCGGGGCGGAAAATTCTGGCGAATCGGTGCGGCCGCGGCAATATTGTTGTTGTGCGCCGAGTTGGTGGCCGGGTTGTGGCCGGATGCCGGCTGGCTAACCCTCTTGGCTTTGGCTTTGTTGTCACTGGTCTATGGCGGTTTGTTGTTGCAATTCAGAGCTGTGGAAATTAAAGATTACTTATGAGCAGAATCTTGGTGATTAATTCTTATTCCGGCCGGCAAAAATTTTTAAGCGAACTGCTGGATGACGCCGGCTCCATTTTTACGTTTAGTCTTTGGTCTAATCCAGACTGCTGGCTGTTTAATTTTTTCAAAGAACGCACTTGGCTGCAAACGCCGCTGGATTTGCCCACAGACTTTAAAAAATATCGCAGCCAAAGATTTTTATTCTGGCTGCTTGCTTGGTTAAAACTGTTGCACGCCAAGTTTTTTAAAAAAATCAAAAAAGTAATTTTGATCAATTGGCCGGAAAAAATAATTTTTAGCGCGCCGGCCGCGCAACTTGGCCTGGAAGTGATTTGGCTGGAATATCCGGACCAAGATTCGCATTGGCCGGAATGGCTGTTTTTGGCTTATCGCCGGCAGGCGCGCCGTGCGCGGCTGGTCAGCTTTACCGGTCAAACCAAACAGGTGCTGAAAAAAATGGGCGTACCGGAAAATCGAATTGTCAGTTTACCGCCGGGCGTGCGGGCGATTGACTATCATTATCAAAAAAATATTTTTGATGATTTGGCCAAACACAATCACGCCAAATTCGAGCATTATTTTACCATCGGGGCGATGGTGGATTTGAGTCAAAGTCATCAAGTGGAGACTTTGCTGGAAGCGGTCAAAATTTGTTTGACTCTGGAACCGCGTTTGCAACTGGTGCTGGTGGCGGTGGGCGGCGAGCGCAAGTTGATGGCTTGGTTGATTGATAAACTGGGCTTGCATGACAATGTTTGGCTGGTGGGCGAGCAGACCGAGCTGAAAAAGTGGCTGGTCGGCTTTGATTGCCTGGTGATTGTCAGTTCGGTTGCAACTTTGGACGATTTCATCTATACTCTAGCGGCTATGGTTAACGGTTTGCCTGTACTGGCGCCGGAGAGCCAAGGCTTGCAAGATATCATTATTGACGAGCAAACCGGTATTTTGACGGATATGAGCAACGAAGATTGGCTGTCGCGCAAGATTATATCATTGATGCAGTCGCCCGAGCGCCGCCGCGAGCTGGGTTTGGCTGGACAGGAACGAGCCTTGAGGGATTTTGATTACGCACCGTCAGCGGCGGTGTTTAAACAGCTTTTGAATTAGTTAATGCGAATCTACGAACCGCATGCAAATGCCGCAAACCGTACCGCAAAAACCGCAAATTCGTATTCGCATTTTTTGCGGTTTAAATTCGCGGCATTTGCATGTAATTTGCGGATTCGCATTAATCTATAAATATTTAAAATATGAAAAAGAAAATATTAGTAAAATATGCCGGTCAGCGCCTGGACAAAGTCCTGGCCGATTTGAAATTGGTGACCACGCGCAGTGCCGGGCAAAAATTGTTTGCCGAACATTTAGTTTTAATCAATGACAAACCGGCCAGCGCGCACTTGGCGGTCAAAGCCGGCGACAAATTGGAGATTTTACCTATGCCGGAAAAAGAAAAGAAAGTCGCGCCCATCGATCAGATTCATCATTGGGATAAAAAAATTGAGATTATCGCCGATAACAATGATTTTCTGGTGATTAACAAGCCGGCCGGGTTGCTGGTTCATGAATCGGCGGCCACGCCGGGTGAAACCACTTTGGCCGATTGGCTGGTCAAGAAATATCCGCACGTTGATCACGTTGGCGACGATCCGGCTCGGCCGGGCATTGTTCATCGTTTGGATCGCGATGTCTCCGGTTTGATGGTTATTGCCAAAAATCAAGACAGTTTTGACGATTTGAAAAAACAATTTCAAAAACGCACGATTAATAAATATTACACCGCTCTGGTTTACGGCCATTTGCCCAAGCAGACGGGCGAAATTAATTTTAAAATCGGCCGGGCGACGGTTGGCTTTAAAATGGCGGCCCGACCCGAGAATCAAGAAGGCAAAATTGCCGTTACCGAATACGAAGTGCTCAAAAGTTTTGAGCACTATGATTTGGTGCGTTTGAAAATTAAAACCGGCCGGACGCATCAGATCCGCGTCCATTTGTCGGCGGCCGATCATCCGGTGGTCGGGGACAATCTTTATGGCAATCGAGTAACCAAAGAAAAAAATAAAAAATTAGCCTTGAATCGGATATTTTTGGTGGCGCGAGAATTAAGTTTTACGGATTTGCAGGGCGAAGTGCAAAGTTTTACGATTGATTTGCCGGCCGGGTTACAACAGATTCTAAAAAATATAAAATAAAAAACGCCTCAAAATTGAGGCGTTGGCCAGGCTAAAATTAGTCTGCGAAATTCATTGCGCACGGGGCGAACGAAAGGCGGTGGCTCGATTTTTTGGTTATCTCCGGCAGGGGGTCAAGGAAATAAGGCGGAGTGGCGGCGACGGGCGGTATGCCCAAAAGAGCCGACCACTGCGGAGCTGATAAATAATCAAGATATTCTTCCAGAGAATTGGCATAAAGCTCATCCGGGTCAAAATATGGCATATGGATACCTTTTTGTTAAAAAAACTATGGTTTTATAAGATTGTTTGCAGTATATAATAAATATTTGTATTTGTCAAACTATTGACTTTTCGCCGGATGTATTATTTACTAAAGCCAGTTTTATCGTTATTTGAAATTTTATCACAAACAAGAGGTAAATCATGAGCAAGAAGCGCAAGCAAGCGGATTTTGGCTTATTTCCTGAAACCGATGCAGATATTCAAACCAAAGCCAAGCGAGAAAAAATAGCTTGGGAAGCGGATTTTGAACAACAATTGGTCAGTCTGTTGGAGCGAGAGCTGTCATTATTTTATAGCGGGGTTGTTAATTATCGTGATACTGCATTTACGGAAAAATGTTGGCAGTTGAAGCGTATAATGGAGTTAAACGAGTTAGTTTGGCGTCAGAATGACAGATGGACCAACCCGGCTGATAATTTATCTCAACTGGAGCAAGAATCGAATTTCGAACAGATTTTACTGGTGCCCGGGTTTGATGTCACTTGCCGCGACATGGATCGTTTGCGGCTCGGCCGACTGGGTGCGGAATATTTTTTTACTTCCGTCTTTGAACCGGGCAATTTAAAACCGATCAGATCGACCGGTCGAGATATTCGTTTAGAGCGCGGGGCGGTAAAAAAAGATGAATTTTGGGCAACGACCAACGTCACAATCGAGCCAATTGGGCACCGTGATTGGTGGTTGCGCCATGGTTCAAAATCCAGACGCGATTGCAATATCTGGGAAGGCTGGCATTATATTTGGCGGCATTTTGCTTTGCTAAAAAATTATCATTACATTTACTGCGCCGGCAGTCTGGACTGCGGTATGCCGTTGGTAATAAAAATAGACAAGAGTGATCGCGGCGAACCGATTTTGAAAATTATCGCGCGCCAGCCGAATGTTAACGACACTTTTCCGGATGTCTGCCGCTTGACCTTTGCCCAAAGAATTTTTTGTTAAATTTATAGCCGATGAACTAATCACTTGATTAGCATCGGCTTTTTTAATAATACGAATACTACAAATTACGCCGCACTTGCTTCTTTTGAGCACAAGACGGACACTACGAATAAATACGAACACCGTTGATTCTTCCAAGTTCTAGATTCTAGATTTCAGATTCCAGATTCCAAGTTTTTTTATTGTGTCCAGTTCAACTTTATGTTATATTTAATAATTGAGATTTAATTCAACTCATCCCTAACTATATGACGAAAATAAAAATCGCAATCAATGGCTTCGGCCGCATCGGCCGCGCCGCTTTCAAAGCCGCTTTGCATCATCCGGATTTGCAAGTGGTGGCGATCAACGATTTGACCGATACCAAAACTCTGGCGCATTTGTTAAAATATGACAGCTGCTATGGCCAATATGATCAGACAGTTGATTACACGGCCGACTGCCTGGTGGTGGATAATAAAAAATACTTGGTTCTGGCGCAAAAGGAACCGGAAAAATTGCCGTGGAAAAAATTGGGTGTGCAGATTGTGATTGAATCGACCGGCCGTTTTACGGACAAAGAACAAGCCAAGCTGCATTTGTTCGCCGGCGCCAAAAAAGTGATAATCTCCGCGCCTGGTAAAGGTTCCTCCTCCGCTAAAGCTTCGGCGGACAAGGATATTCCGACTTTTGTTTTGGGCGTCAATGAACATAATTTAAAAAAGACGGATAACATTATTTCCATGGCGTCTTGCACGACCAACTGTTTGGCGCCATTGACGGAAGTGATTCGCCAAAAATTTGGCATTGCCAAAGCTATTATGACCACGGCCCACGCCTATACGGCTGACCAAAACTTGGCGGATGGGCCGCACAAAGACCTGCGCCGAGCGCGCGCCGCCGGTTTGTCGATTGTCCCGACAACCACCGGGGCGGCGATTGCCGTGACAGAAACGATTCCGGAATTGAAAAATAAATTTGACGGTATGGCCATGCGCGTACCGGTGCCGGTCGGTTCACTGTGCGATGTGACTTTTTTATTAAAGAAGAAAACTACGGTCAAAGCGATCAATCAAGCTCTGGTCGCGGCAGCAAAAACTGTAAAACTAAAAGGCATTTTAACGACGACCGATGAAGAGTTGGTCTCGGCCGATATTGTCGGCAACCCGTCCAGCTCGATTGTTGATTTGGGACTGACTAAGGTGGTGGCCGGCGACTTGGCCAAAGTGGTTGCCTGGTATGACAACGAATGGGGTTATGCCAACCGCTTGGCCGACTTGTGCGGTTATATGGGTAAACAAAAATTAATTTAATTAAAATAAATTTATGCCCAAAAAGAGAAAGTTGATTGGTAAGATTAGCTCAAAATGGTGGCCATTGGTTTTTTTCGCCATGCTTTTGTTGATTATTACCGACATCGCCTTGTGTTATTCTAAACAGCCCGTTCCGGCGGCGACATCGCAGTTTCAAAATAAATTGCCGGTGGTCACAACCACCAAAGTCGCCTTGCCGGACGGAAAAGCGGCGGGTACGGCAAAATCAAGAAAGAATAAGCAAAATACCGTTTTGCGCAAACTTGGTAAGACTTGCGATAATGCCAGCAAAAAATGTGCCAAGGGTTTGAAGTGCGCTGTTTCTTGCGGCGTGATTATGCCCGGCCAGACTTGCCCGTTGCGTTGCGTTGACGAAAATCAGCCGCCGGTGGAATAGCCAAATTCCTTAGTCTTGAAATTTTTAAAATTATTTTTTATAATCTAGCCCTGTGAGCACCCGCCTGCAGGGTTTTATTTAATTAATAATTATAAATTAAAAAT
>CAIUCZ010000037.1 GCA_903897785.1 Candidatus Falkowiibacteriota bacterium | reverse complement strand
ATTTTCTGGCCCAGCAAAAAATCAGTTGGCTGACACTGGATGATGATGATTATCCGCCCTTGCTCAAACAAATTTCTCAGCCCCCGCTGTTGCTTTACTATCGCGGTTCGCCAGCTTGCTTGCAGCAGACCTGTTTGGCCGTCGTGGGCAGCCGCAATGTCGATGATTATGGCCGGCACGTTACCGAAAAATTATTGGGCGGATTATCCGGCGCTTTTGTGACGATTATTTCGGGCTTGGCTTTGGGCATTGATACTTTGGCGCATCGCGCGGCCCTGCAAAATAAATTAGCCACGGCCGCGGTTTTGGGCACCGGCTTGGATGAATATACTTTATATCCGGCCGACAATCGGCGCTTGGCTGATGAAATTATTTCGGCCAACGGTTGTTTGCTATCTGAATTCGCTCCACTGACGCCGGGCTTTAAAAATAATTTCCCGCAAAGAAATCGCTTGATTTCCGGTTTGTCAACCGGCGTGTTGATTGTGGAAGCGGCCGAAAAATCCGGTTCGCTTATTACCGCTCGCCACGGTTTGGAACAAAACCGAGAAGTCATGGCCGTGCCGGGCAATATTTTCTCGCCGTTATCGGCCGGTACTAACAATTTGATTGCCACCGGCGCCCGGCCGATTTTGTCCGCCTCCGACCTGCTGGAAGCCCTAAATCTGCAAGCTGACAACGGGCCAAGCCAGGCCCAGCACTTGGTTGATTTACAGAATTTGTCTGAGGTTGAACAAAAAATTATGGCCAAACTCGGATCCGAACCGATCGCCATTGACCAGCTGGCTCAAATGTTGCAGTTTGACATCAGCGAAATAAACAGTATACTGACGATGATGGAAATTAACGGCTTAGTAAAGTCGACGGGGCCGTCGCTCTATCGACGTGCATAATAAATAATCTTAACTACTACAAATACAAATTTTTACAAATATACAAATCCACAAATGCCTTATTTTTAAGCATTATTTGTATATTTGGGTGATTTGTATTTGTAGTCATTAATATGAAGCTCGTAATAGTTGAGTCCCCCACCAAAGCCAAAACTATCAGCCGCTTTTTGGGCAATGGTTATAAAATTGAATCCTCTTTCGGTCATGTGCGCGATTTGCCAAAATCGGACATGGGTATTGATATTGAGCACGACTTTGCGCCCAAGTATGTTATTCCGACCAAGGCCAAAAAGACCGTCAGCCATTTAAAAGAAGTCGCCAAAGGCGTCGATGAAATAATCCTGGCATCGGATGAAGACCGCGAAGGAGAAGCGATCGCTTGGCACCTGGCCGAGATTTTAAAAATAAAACAAAAAGACAGTAAGCGGATTGTTTTTCATGAAATCACCGAACACGCCTTGCTGGAAGCCTTAAAAAAACCGCGCCATTTGGATCAAAATTTAGTTGACGCCCAACAAGCCAGACGCGTCCTGGATCGTTTGGTCGGCTATGAATTGTCGCCGTTTTTATGGAAAAAAGTGGCCAAAGGTTTATCGGCCGGCCGCGTCCAGTCTGTGGCTGTGCGTTTGGTAGTCGAGCGCGAACGCGAAATTCAAGCGTTCAAATCAGAAGAATATTGGGGCATTAAAGCCGATTTGACCAGCGCCAAGCACGAACCGCTGGTAGCAGAGCTAACCAAAATCAACGGCAAGACAGTCGGCAAATTGCAAATCAATAATGAGACAGCAGCGCAAAAAATTGTTACCGACTTGGCCGATGGAAAATTTGTTGTCGCCGACGTGGAAGAAAAAGTACTGCACAAAGCCGCGCCGGCGCCGTTTACCACTTCTACGTTACAGCAAGCCGCCAACCGCCGCTTGGGCTATTCAGCCAAACAAACCATGATGCTGGCCCAGCAACTATATGAAGGCATCGACATTAAAGGCGAAGGCCATGTCGGTTTGATCACCTACATGCGTACCGACTCGTTGAATCTGTCCGATAAATTTTTAGGTGAGGCCAAAGAATATTTGCATCAGACTTTTGGCGAAAAATACGTTCTCGCGATTGCCAAAAAATTCAAAACTAAGGCCAAGGGCGCGCAAGAAGCGCACGAAGCGATTCGTCCGACCGACGTAGCGCGCAATCCGGAAGGCTTGCGCCAATTTTTAAGTCCGACGCAATTTCGCTTGTATCGTTTAATTTGGCAGCGGGCGCTGGCCAGCCAAATGCCGGACGCGCAGTTCAACCAACTGGGCGTGACAATTGACGCCGCAGGCCAAACCAAAAAATATATTTTTAAGGCGGGCGGCCAGGTTCTGCTGTTCGATGGTTATTTAAAGCTTTACCCGGAGACCAACGAAGACAGATTATTGCCGCAATTAACGGCCCAAGAAAAATTAAACCTGGTGAAAATCACGCCGGAACAGCATTTTACCAAACCGCCGGCGCGTTTTTCCGACGCGTCCCTGGTCAAAGAAATGGAAAAATACGGCATCGGCCGGCCGTCCACTTACGCCCCGACGATCGCCACGATCGAAGCGCGCAATTATGTGGTGCGCGACGAAGCCAAAAAATTAAAACCGACCGACATCGCTTTTGTGGTGATTGATTTGCTGACCAAACATTTTCCCGACATTGTCGATTATGATTTTACGGCTGACATGGAAAAATTATTGGACAAAATCGCCGTTGGCAAAGCCGAATACTCGGCCGTCTTGCGCGATTTTTACGGTCCGTTCCATAAAAACTTGGAAGAAAAATATGCCGATGTCAAAAAAGACGATATCATCCCCAAAGAAGAGACCGACGAAGTCTGCGACAAATGCGGCAGTCCGATGATTATTAAAACCGGACGGTTTGGCAAATTCTTGGCCTGCAGCGCTTTCCCGGCCTGCAAGAATATCAAACCCTTGCCTGGGCACGAAAAGCCTGGCACACCGGCCGCTGATCCGGAAAAAATGAAAGCGCTGACCGAAGCCCACGCCGGCGAGGTCTGCGCCAAGTGCGGCAGTCCGATGGCCGTCAAAATTGGCCGCTTTGGTCCGTTTTTGGCCTGCACCGCTTATCCCAAATGCAAAAATATTAAAAATATTATCGATCCCAACGAACCGGTGATCGCTTGTCCGGTCTGTCACGTTGGCCACATCGTGCGCAAATCTTCACGGCGCGGCACGTTTTACGCCTGCGACCGCTATCCGGATTGCAAAACTTCTTTTTGGGCCAAACCGACCGGGGCCGTTTGTCCGGAGTGTTCCAGCTTGCTGGTGACAGACAAAGACGGCAATGTGGTGTGCAGCAATAAATCATGCAATTACCAACAATAAACGCGAATCTACGAATTACGCTCGACCTTCTTCTATCAAAATCGTAGGTATACACTACGAATAACACCGCGAAAGTTGCGAATTTAAAATTACTATTTGTAGATTTGACCGGCCTTTATAATATTCTTTGCGGACGGGATCCCGCTGAAACGGGGAATCCTTATTTGTAGCATTTGAATTATATTTTCAAGTTCTTTTTATTCACTAATCACAAGGTGTAATCGTGAACTATCATCAATACTCCTGGTACATCAAGGGGGAAAATCATCCCACCATCGGCTGGTTGCAGAATAATTATTTACGTTTTTGTCCAAACTACAAAGACAGAGACGGCAATTTACTGCATTTGTACGAATGCTCGTTTGAATTTTTGGAATTCATGCGCGAGAGCATTACCGGCCAAAACTACATCAAGTACAAACTTTATCGCCGGCCGGCCGCTGACCGCACCGGCCGCGTCGAATTGGTCACCAAAGAAATCTTGGCCAAAATAAAAGTAGAGCGGCTGGACTTGCTCAAAGAAGTCACCACGGCCGCCGCCGCCAAAGTCTTTGCTTAAGCGCAAACCAAAACCGTCCCGCAAAGTGGAACGGTTTTATTTTATTTCCGTCTCGCCGCAGTCTTTTGTACCCAAAGACTGCGGCGCTCGGCACAACGAACGGTCTTATTTTATTTAATCATCATAGACAGTCTAACCGCTTGTTGCTTGTGCCAAACTCTTGTCGGGGGGGGGCAGAAAATGATACAATCAAGTCGTTAGTTGAAAGTCGTAAATCATTAGTCAATTTTTTCAAAAAGACTTATGGCTAACAACTATAGACTAATCGTGGCTTATGACTAACGACTTACGACTTTCAACTAAATCGGGTTTTACTCTCATCGAGCTCTTGGTCGTGATCGCCATCATCGGTATTTTGGCAACCCTGACGATTTTAAGCTTGAACAGCGCCAAGCAAAAAGCGCGCGACGCTACCCGTTTATCCGATATACGGCAAATGCAAACCGCTCTGGAATTATATTATAACGACGCCGGCGGCTATCCGACCCAAATCACCCCCGGCCAATCACTCGTCAGCCCGACTTCCGGCGTCACTTATATGACGATTATTCCCTCCAATCCTCGGCCGTGGAATGACGGCAGCTGCGCTAACAGTGATTTTACTTACAGCACTTCCACCGCCGGTTATAGTTTAAATTATTGTACAGCCAACCAGGTTGGCGCCGTGGCCGCCGGCAGTTACACCGCCAGTCCGGGAGTTTTAACCGGCGTCGTTCCTGTTGTCGCCCCTTGCGTCGCCACTTCCACTTGCTCGGCTTTATCTTATGTCTGCGGCAATTATACCGACAGCTGCGGCGCGGTTAACAATTGCGGCACTTGTTTGGTCGGCGATGATTGCGCGGCCAACCAGTTGTCTTGCACACCGGACAGCAATACAAAATTACTTTTGCATTTTGATAATAATTTAACCGATAGCTCTGTGAATAATAAGACGGTGACTAACTATAGCACGGTTGATAACTCAACTTATTATAAATTTGGCGCGCATTCCCGATATTTTAATGGCGGCACCGCTTATCTAACAGTGCCAAATAGCACTGATTGGAGTTTTGGCACAGGAGATTTTACAATTGATTTTTGGCAGTATTCAACAAATTTTATCCGTTATTTTGGCTGGGCAGCCACGCAAAATAATACCAATATGACACAAGCTGGCTGGGTTGTTGCGAGTGATGTGCCAGATACCTCTAATCCGGCGTCTTGTAATGCAGGATTTTTTTTTGAGGACGGAGGGGTACAATATTATTTTTATACAACAGGCAATCTTATTGTTAAAAATACCTGGCAGCATATAGCCATCGTTCGTTATGGTAATACTGTCACAGCTTATATAAACGGCACGGCCGCTGGTTCTATGGATGTAACGGGTAGGACAATTAATACTTATGCCAACGCCACATGGGTTTTGGATATTGGCAATGCCAGAGGTAATTATGCCAGTGCTTACAATATGTATGGCTACATAGATGAATTCCGTATTTCCAAAGGCATTGCTCGCTGGACCGCCACTTTTACCCCGCCGACGCTGGCTTATTAATCATTATTGTCTATTTCACAAAATCGTTCCCTCGCCAAGGCGGAACGATTTTATTTTTTTGATTTGACTGGATCGCCTAAACCGTCTAAAATCAAACCAGTTCTTTTTTAAATTAGGAGTAGTCTATGGCAAAAAATACCAATCTGCAACGCGTGGACGGCCCGCTGAAAATTAGCACCAATGATAAAACCATGGTCATTCGCCTGACTTATGATCCGCTGGAATTAAACATGTTTATCATTGAAACCGCGGACGGAGAAATGCTGGCCAAGGATTATAACTTTGCCAAGCGTGAAGACGCTTGTCACAGCCTTAAAACAACGTTGGAAACGGCTTTGCGTCTGGGCACGGAACACAACATGATTCATCATAAATTCAACCGCGTCACGATTAACAAAATCATGGCCGCCTTGACGCGCGCCAACGGTGTGCTGGTCGATTATTAAAATTACGTCATCCCTGTTTATATCGGGATGACGATTTTTTTATTCGGCTGGCGCATTTTTGCGTGGTTAGATTGCTCGCCCGCCGACTTGTCCACCGAAGCCTTGGCGAAGGCGGAAGCTTTAGTAAAGGAGGGACCGACGCGTCGGAAGCTGGGCGTGCGATAACCCGGATTGCTTGCCCGCCGAAGCTCTATTGCTCGTGATTTAATCACCGATAAAATCATAAGCAAAGGCCGGGCCGGAACGATTACCGATTTTAGCACGAGATGTAGACTTCATAAAATTAAAAATTTTAATTCTTAATTCTTAATTTTTAATTCTAAAATTACGCTTGTAGATATCTTTTATAAATCCACCGCTTAGCCAATTCAGTAACAATTAAGTAGACAATCACCAAGCCCCAAATCGCCAGTATCACCGCGGCCGACAGCGGCGTGAAGTGGAAAAATTGGCCGACAACCGTAAACGGAATAATCATGGCCAAAGCGACAAAACTGACGACTGACAAAACCAGCCACTTGCTCGGCCGCGACTCGATAAAGGGAATTTTTCGCGTACGAATAATAAAGATAACCAAACTTTGCGTGGCGATCGATTCCAAAAACCAGGCGGTTTGAAACTCCGGCGCCGCGGCGTGAAAAATCAAGAGCATAATCACAAAAGTGGCGATATCAAACACCGAACTGATCGGCCCAAAGGTCAGCATAAAATGCTTGATCAATTTTATGTCCCATTTTTTCGGTTTGGTTGTATATTCGACATCGACATTGTCCAGCGGAATCGTCATTTGCGAGACGTCGTATAAAAAGTTGTTTAATAAAATTTGAATCGGCAACATCGGCAAGAACGGCAACAAAAAAGACGCCACCGCCATGGAAAACATATTGCCAAAATTGGAAGACAGGCCCATCAAAATATATTTGATCGTATTGCCAAAAGTTTTGCGGCCCTCGGTCACGCCCAAGGATAGCACGCCCAAATCTTTGGTCAACAAAATCAAATCGGCGGTTTCTTTGGCCACATCCACCGCGTTGTTCACCGAAATACCGACATCGGCCGTCTTTAACGGCAAGGTGTCGTTGATGCCGTCGCCGATATAACCGACCGTGTGGCCGTTATTTTTTAGCAAGCGGACAATGCGCGCTTTTTGTTCCGGTGAGACGCGCGAAAAAATTGTCGTTTTCTCACAAGCCAAAGCCAAATCATAATCCGTCATTTTTTCAATCTGCAGTCCGGTTAAAACGCCTTTAATTTTCACATCCAGCTCGCGGCAAATTTTGCTGGTGACTAAATCGTTATCACCGGTGATGACTTTGACTTCAATCCCCTGCGCTTCCAGCTGATCGATCGCCGTTTTGGCCTCCGCCTTGGCCGGATCCAAAAACGCCACCAAGCCGAATAAAATTAAATCGCTCTCGCTGTCGACTTCATAATTTTCTTTAGCTTCCACCGCCCGATAAGCCAAGGCCAAAACGCGAAATCCGTCGGCCGACAAATCATGATAGATTTTATTAACTTTATCTATGGCCGCCTGATCTAAATTTTTGGCAACACCCGCTTCGTCATAAAATTTGCAAACACTCATCATCTCTTCCGGCGCGCCTTTGGTAATCAACAGCCGTTTGCCGGCCCGCTCGACCACGATCGACAAGCGCCGCCGCGAAAAATCAAACGGAATTTCATCGATCTTGCGATAATCTTTCAATTTGTCTTGCAAATTCATGGCCACAATCGCTTCATCCAGCGGATTGGCAATGCCGGACTGCAACGAACTGTTCAAAAACGCGTAGTCTAAGACCGGCTCGCTTTCATTGCCGTCCAAATCAATATGCTTAATCAAGCGAATGGAATTTTCCGTCAAAGTGCCGGTCTTGTCCGTACATAAAACATCCATGCCGCCAAAATCATGAATCGAATTTAGTTTTTTAACGATCACACCGTGGCGGGCCATGTTGACCGAACCGCGCGCCATAGTAATCGACATCACCATCGGCAACATCTCCGGCGTCAAACCGACCGCCAGGGCCAAAGAAAAAAGCAAAGCGTTAATTAAATTGTCGACCGTCGCCCCTTTGGTCGCCAGATTCAATAAAAAAATAATAATCACCAAAGCAAAAATCGTATCGGCGATCAGATAACTGAAACGCGTGATGCCTTTTTCAAAATCGGTTTTTTCGTCAGTTTCGGCCAAATCATGCGTCATCTGGCCAAAGACGGTTTGTTTGCCCGTATTAACCACCACCGCTTCGCCATAACCGCTGGCCACGTTGGATCCCAGGAATACCAAATTTTTCGCATGCAAAAAATCATCTTTATCAAGCTTGTCCGGCGCGATATCTTTGGCTACGGGAAAAGCCTCGCCGGTCAAAATCGACTCGTTGACAAAGAAATCGTCGGTCGTAATTAGACGGCAATCGGCCGGCACCATCGATCCGGCCGACAACAAAACAATATCGCCCGCCACCAATTCACGGCCCAAAACTTCTACCACCTTGCCCGCTCGGCGCACCTGCACGCGATTGACAATTTTGGCCTGCAATGATTCGGCCGCCTCATTGGCTTTATGCTCTTGAAAAAAATCCAATAAGACGCTCATGGCGATCATGGTAAAAATAATAATGGCATCGATTTTTCCGCCAAAAACAATCGACAAACCGCCGCACAAAATTAAAATCAAAATCAACGGACTGGTAAATTGTTTTAACAATTTTTTCCAAGCCGGATTTTTCTTTTTGGTAATAATTTCATTAAAGCCTGATTGTACTCGGCGTTTTTCCACCTCGATCATCGACAAACCGTTGTTTGAGGTCGCCAAATCAGCCAAAACCGCGTCAACCGCGGCATCGACGTAAAATGATTTAATCAAGCCTTGTCCGCTTTTACTTGTCCCAAGCGGCATCGAGGAGATCGAGGAGGCAGAAATCTTCATATTTTTAGTTTGTAGTGCGTAGTTGGCAGTTGGCAAAATTAATTTTCTACTCACTACTAGCTACCCGCCGCCAACCAATGTATTATACAAAAAAATTCGCTTCTTGGCGAATGACTAACGACTCATGACTAAAGACTTGCGACTTTAAATTATTAGCATTGCATCACCATAACTATAAAAACGATATTTTTGCTCAATCGCCTGCTTGTAAGCTTTGTCAATATTTTTTTTGCCCGCCAAAGCCGAAACCAGCATCAATAAAGTTGATTTTGGCAGATGAAAATTAGTGATCAAGCCGTCCACCACTTTGAATTCGTAAGGCGGATAGATAAAAATGTCGACAAAACCGGCAAAGCCGGATAGTCGAAAGTCGTTAGTCATTAGTCCGAACACATACTCTAAAGTCCGCGCGCTCGTGGTGCCAACGGCAAAAACTTTATGCCCGGCCTTTTTTGTCGCGACAATTTTCTCAATCAGCTCGGCCGAAACTTCCGCATATTCACTATGAATTTTATGTTCCTCAATTTTTTCTGTTTTGACCGGCAAAAAAGTGCCCAACCCGACATGCAAAGTCAGGTATTCTACGTTCACGCCCTTGTCTTTTATTTTTTCTAACAACTCCGGCGTAAAGTGCAGCCCGGCGGTCGGCGCAGCAACGCTGCCTTTCTTTGTTTCGTCAGCATAAACAGTCTGATAGTCCTCTTTGTCATTGTTGTATTGACTAACGACTAACGACTTACGACTTTTAACTATATACGGCGGCAACGGCACTTCGCCGATTTTTTCCAACTCGTTCATCAGCTCGCCACCGCTCAAATTAAATTTAACTTCTTTTGTTTCATCACCGCCCAGGACTTCGCCGCTTAATTTTTCCGACAGTACAATTTTCGAACCCGCTTTAACTTTCCCCTTAATTAAACATTCCCAAACAGTGCCAACGGCACTGTTTGTCCTGAGCGAAGTCGAAGGGCTTATATTTTTTGATAAAAAAACTTCCACTTCACCGCCTCCCCGCCCTGAGCTTGTCGAAGGGGTTTCTTTTTTACCGATTAATCGCGCCGGAATGACTTTGGAATTATTGGCCACCAACAAATCACCCGGTTGCAGATAATCAATCACATCGGCAAAAATTTTGTGCTCAATCGCGCCATTATTTTTATGCAAAACCAAAAGACGCGCTTGGTCGCGTCTGGCAGTCGGATGAGTGGCGATTAATTCCGGCGGCAAGTTGTAGTCGAAGTCTGATAATTTCATAGATTAGTTTGTAATTCGTAGTTTGTAGTTTGTAGAATTAATTTTCTACTAACTACAAACTACGAACTACCTGCTAGAACAGTCCATCCTTAAATCCCAAATGCTTGCGTGCCAAAGCCGTCGTCATCCTCCCCCTGGGTGTCCGATCAATCATGCCCAAGCGCAACAAATATGGTTCATAAACATCTTCAATCGTCGACACATCCTCACCGATCGCCGCGGCAATCGTCGTTAGCCCCACCGGCCCTCCGTTAAATTTCTCGATAATCGCCGCCAAAATCTGCCGATCAACGGCATCCAAACCCAGCTCGTCAATTTCTAGCATTTCCAGAGCGCAGTTGGCCAGTTCGGGCGTAATTTGCCCGTCGGCTTTGACCTGGCAATAATCGCGTACCCGTTTTAACAAGCGATTGGCAATACGCGGCGTGCGTCTGGCGCGTGCGGCAATCGCCGTGGCTGATTCTTGATTAAGCTCCAGATTAAAAATCCGCGCGCTGCGGCTGATAATTTTTTGCAAATCCGCGGGTTCATAAAAATCCAAATGATAAGTCATGCCAAACCGGTCGCGCAAGGGCGAAGACAGTAAACTGGCCTTGGTCGTCGCCCCGATAATCGTAAAGCGCGGCAAATCCAACCGTAAAGTTCTGGCCGACGGGCCTTTGCCAATCACAATATCCAGCGCAAAATCTTCCATGGCCGGATAAAGCACCTCTTCAATCGTTTTGTTGAGCCGATGAATCTCGTCGATAAATAAAATATCGCCGGCTGACAGGTTGGTTAGAATCGCCGCCAAATCTCCGGCTTTTTCAATCGCCGGTCCGGCCGTAATTTTAATATTGGCGCCCAGCTCATTGGCAATAATATGCGCCAGTGTCGTTTTGCCCAAACCGGGCGCGCCATGCAATAAAATATGTTCAATCGGTTCGTTGCGGCCACGGGCTGCTGCAATTAAAATATTCAAATTGGCTTTGGTTTTTTCTTGACCGACATAATCATGCAAAGTGCGCGGGCGCAAAGACTGCTCAATGGCAATTTCCGCTTCATCGGCCGTCGGCATGGTCAGATTGTCTGTTTCGTTAATCATATGCTTAAGGCTAACACAGCAACAAACAAAAATAAAGCGGGCTGGAATTTTTTAATTAAAAATGATAAAGTTCCACGTGTCATCCCGGCGTATGCCGGGATCCAGTAAATTCAATATAAAAACTGGATACCGGCATACGCCGGTATGACCAACAAAAAAAATTATGTCCTACATTCAAAGTCTTATTCTCGGCCTCGTCGAAGGCTTAACCGAGTTCCTGCCCATTTCATCCACCGCCCACATGACCTTGGCCAGCCAGTTATTGCATTTATCGCAACAAGACGAATTTTTGAAAAGTTTTGAAATCATTATCCAGCTGGGGGCAATTTTGGCCGTGGCCGCGATTTATTGGCGCAAACTGCTGGTTAATTTGAAATTACTATCCAAAGTCCTAGTCGCTTTTATCCCGACCGGCGTCATCGGTTTGACAATTTATAAAATTCTCAAAGAATATCTACTTAACAATGACTATATTTTGCTCGGCAGTATTGTTTTAGGCGGCCTGGCGATTATTATTCTGGAAAAAACTTTGAAACATCACGTCGAAGACAACATTGATCACGAGCTGGCCAAACTGACCTACAAACAAGCCTTTTGCATCGGCTGTTACCAATCCATTGCCATTATTCCCGGCGTATCGCGCTCGGCGGCGACAATTTTCGGCGGCATGGCTCTCGGGCTGTCGCGCTCGGCGATTGTGGAATTTTCCTTTTTGCTGGCCATTCCCACCATGGCGGCGGCCACCGGCTTGGATTTAATCAAATCCGGTCATAATTTTACTCATAATCAGCTCGGTTTGCTGGCCGTCGGCCTGATTTCGGCCTTTGTCGTCGCCATGCTCTCAGTCAAATACTTCTTAAACTTTATTAAAAAACATAATTTTTCCGGCTTTGGTTATTATCGGCTAATCTTAGGCGCAATTTTAGCAATATTCTTGTTTTGGCGCTAATCATTGACATAATAAAAAAATAATGTTATATAAAAACCAGTTCATTATTTAATTAACCGAGGTTATTAATGCTTAAATTTCGTAAAATCTTCTCTTGGTGGTTTTTATTAGGAATAATCTTCATTTGCGCCTGTCTTTTCGCCGCATATTATGGCGTTCATTACATCACTAAAGCCGTGCCCAAAACCGCGCAAATCGTCAACTCTTTTCACTAAAACCACAACAAAAGGCAATATTCATTGCCTTTTTTATTTTTTCATAGTGTCATAGTCCCCCGAGTACGGGGAGACTATAACGAGACCAGGATATTTTTCAGGTTGAATCAGCAGCCCGAGAACCGAAAACCGACCACCGATTACCGACCATTGACAAATCCCAAAAAATAATATATTATTACAATGTTAGCCTAAATCTCCGCCCAAGGTGGATTTGTCTACGGCTTCTCGCTCGTAGATTTTTTTAATTAACTCAAACTTATAATTCGCACACTCCAGATTCTAATTCGCAATATTCGTAGCGTTCGCAGTATTCGGATTTAATTCGTTGTATTCGTATTAAATTAATCCCATGACAAACATCAGAAATGTGGCTATCATCGCCCACGTCGACCACGGCAAAACCACGCTCGTCGACGCCATGTTAAAACAATCCCACACCAAGCTCGGCAAAGAACAAGCCGGGTCTGATTTGATTATGGATTCCAACGACCTGGAACGCGAGCGCGGCATTACTATTTTTTCCAAAAACGCGGCCATTGAATACAGCGACTGCAAGATAAACATCATCGACACGCCCGGGCACGCCGACTTTGGCGGCGAAGTGGAGCGCGTCTTGAAAATGGTCGACGGCTGTTTACTTTTGGTTGATGCCAAAGAAGGCCCGATGCCGCAAACCAGATTTGTTTTGAAAAAAGCTCTAGAATTAAAATTGCGCGTCATTGTCGTGGTCAATAAGATCGACAAACCGGACGCTCGCTGTGAATTTGCCGTTAATAAAACTTTTGATTTATTTGTCGAGCTGGGCGCGTCCGACGATTTGCTGGATTTCCCGGTGATTTATGCTTCAGCTAAAAACGGTTTGGCCGGGCTGGAAGCCGATTTAAGCAAAATGACCGACATCCAACCAATTTTTGATATTATTTTAAAACAAATTCCGGCCCCGAGCGGTGATGCCGCCTCGCCTCTGCAAATGTTAATCACCACGATTTCCGCTGATGCTTTCAAAGGCCGCATTGCTACCGGTAAAATTCATAACGGCGTCATGAAAGCCGGTGATCGCGTTAATCATATTAATCGCGAAGGTGTTGTTAAAGCCTATCGTCTGGTTTCCCTGATGACTTATTTTGGTTTGGGACGGATTGATACGCCGGAGGCCGAGGCCGGCGACATTGTCGCTATTGCCGGCATTCCGGACATCAACATCGGCGAAACGATTGCCTCTTTGGAAAATCCGCAGGCCCTGCCCTTGCTCGACGTCGAAGAACCGACCGTTAAAATGACTTTCCTGGTCAATGACTCGCCTTTTGCCGCCCGCGAAGGCCAGTTTACCACTTCTCGCCAAATCAACGAACGCTTAATGAAAGAATTGGAAACCGATATGGCGTTAAAAGTCGAAGCCAACCCCGAAGGCGGCTGGATTGTGTGCGGCCGCGGTGAATTGCACTTGGCAATTTTGCTGGAGCGGTTGCGCCGCGAGGGCTATGAATTGCAAGTCTCTCGTCCGCAAGTGATTAGTAAAACCATTGACGGCCAAGAGCTGGTGCCATATGAACAAGTCTTGATTGAAGTGCCGGAAGTTTACGGCGGCGCGGTCATTGCCAAACTGGGCGCGCGGCACGGCGAAATGCAGAACATGCAAACCGAGAATGGTATTACTTTTCTGGAATTTTTGATGCCGACCCGCGGTTTATTCGGCTACAAGAGCGAATTTTTAACCGATACCAAGGGTCTGGGCTTAATCAGCTCCAGTTTTTATGACTATCGCGAAGATACGGC
This sequence comes from Candidatus Falkowiibacteriota bacterium, assembly GCA_903897785.1. Classification (GTDB taxonomy): domain Bacteria; phylum Patescibacteriota; class Patescibacteriia; order Patescibacteriales; family Patescibacteriaceae; genus CAIUCZ01. Next base: position 9,719 of record CAIUCZ010000037.1, on the reverse strand, counting down.
CGCCTGGCCGGAACGCGAACGCGGTTCGCTGGTGGCTCATGAAAGCGGCACCACTAATCTTTATGGGTTACTCAACGCCCAAGAACGCGGCCAGTTGTTTTTTGGTCCGGCTGTGCCGATTTATCAAGGCCAAGTGGTCGGTCAACAGGCTCGTTCCGGTGATTTGGCCGTTAATATCTGCAAAACCAAGCAATTATCCAACATGCGTTCCAAGGGCGACGGCGTCTCCGAGCATTTTAACGCGCCAAAAACCATGGATCTGGAAGATGCCTTGGAATATATCGGTGATGATGAATTAGTGGAAATCACTCCAGAAAATATTAGAATCCGCAAAAAAGTCTTAAACAAGCAAGATGAGCGTAAAAAGGTTTTAGGGATAAAAGCGTAATACTGGTTTAGAGTGGCCTTTTTAGAACGGTCATCCCCGCGCAGGCGGGAATCTTTATTCGCTTAAGCAAAAAATCAGATTCCCGCAGGAGTTTATCCCGTACTACGATACGGGACGGGAATGACGTGCTATTTTTTGCACTTCTAACCATCAAGATTTTTACTAAAATTAGTAAAAAATCAGGTTAATTTTTTGTCTCTGCCAAGACTCTTGACAAGCCCGTCAACTTCTGCTATATTATTCTATCAACTTAAAAACTAAAAGCCGCTTTAAGCGGGATAGGCACGACAAGCATGGGGATGATCAGCAGGGATGGCTGGTTTTACTGGCGATCTCCTGTTGAGAATTTTCTTGCCTACCCGCTTAAAGCGGTTTTTTTATTGTCTAAGCATTTGTTTAGCCAAATCCCAATACTCGCTATTGCCTTGTTGTTTTTGATAATACCACCACTCCGCTCCCCACAAATAAGCCGCCTGCCAATTGAGATTAATCGCGTATTGCAGGTTGGCTTTGAATTGTTGTAAATCAAACGACTTGTCCGCTTCTTTAACCGGAAAATTGTATAGTCCGCCATTGGGCGACCACGGCTCAGCTTGCAATTCGGCGACAATCGCCGTATTTGATGTACGATGATTCAAGGCCAAGCGCCAATCGTAAAACTGCGCCGGAAAAAAATAATGAAAATAACCGGTCTTGATATCCCAAACCACACGATACAGCGTCGCACCAAAATCATCGCCCAATTTTGTTTCATGCGTCCACAAAGACAGCTCGCCCGAGCCGGTGATTAAAATTGGCCGGTTGTCCAAAGACTTAACCAAAGCCACTTCCTTTTCCAAAAAAGATTCATCAACCGGCGGACAAACGCCAAAACTGGCAAGCAGCGGCTCATTTTCCACCTGCCACATCGTAACGGCCGAATTATTTTTATAATGACTAACCGTCTGCTTTAATAAATCCAGAACCGCTTGCTGGCGAGGCGCGGTGTCTAAATTTTTGGCCCAATCCGGAAAATGACATTCCGGCCAACGCGGTTGACGCATGCCCAAGACGACAATGAACTTGGCATTGCGCTTGGCGCCCTCGCTAATCATCCAATCGTTATCCGCCCAGGCATAATGATTAACCGTCGGTTCAATTTCATCCCAATAAAGCGGCAAGCGAATCTGTTTAACTTGCAAGTCGTCCAGAATCGCCAGATAGGCCGCCCGCCAATCCAGTTTTAAATCAGTGGCGGCAAAATGCTTGGAAAAAGTGACGCCCCAATAATTCGGCTTGGCCTGCAAATCAATTTTTGCGGGGTAATGGCGGTCGAACCAGAAATAATAAACCACCAGGAGCAGAAATAGAGAAGAAATAGATAAAATAAAGATTTTCTTTTTATTCAGTTTCATAAAAATTAATTAATGCAAAAAATGCGAATTGGCATGCGAATACTACGAATTAAAACCACAAAAAATGCGAATTCGAATTTGCGGCTTTCGCTATGTAATTTGCGGTATTCACACCTGTCCTCCGCGTAGGGGGATATAAATTCGCATTTTTCGCATTAATGAATATTCTAACGAAGTAATAGGTATAATCCCGCCCCTATCAACCCCACCGCCGCCACTTTCTGCACCACCGCCTGCCAGTTGAGTTTCTCTTTGAGCAATTTTGGGTAAAGCAGGGTGCCGATGGCGGCAAAAATCAGCAAAAAAACATATTGCACACCCTGCAGGGCGTTAACCAGCGAGACTGAACCGAGATTGATGGCATAACTTTGCAAACAATAACCAAGCGCGCCGAATAGCTGCGCCAGCAAAAACCAAACGCCTTTGAGGCTGAACAATTTTTTCTTATTTTTTTGCAAAGCGCGGCGCAAGGCCGGTGAAACCAATAAAAACAAAGCTCCGATGCCCGCGCCCAGCCGAATCCAAATAAAGCTACTGGCAAACGGTTGATAAACATAGGCCTGTTTGGTGCCCACAAAAAATAAAGCCAAAGTCAAACTGGCCGCCAAAGCCAAGCCCAGGCCGTGCGTTTTTTTAACATTCGGTTTGGCTTTTTCCCAAGCCATCACCACTACGCCGATAACCAGCAAAAGCAAAGCCGCCACTTGGCCGCGCGATAAACGCTCGCCAAAACCATAAGACATGGCCGCGGAAAACAAAGGCATCGCCCCGCCGATAATCGTTAACACGCGTGAGGCATCGCCGCGGCGCAAAGCGGCAAACAACAACAGCAAACCGCCGGTAAACGTCGCGCCGATCAATAAATCCAGAGCCAGCCACAACCAGCCCGGCCAAACACACAGCCACGGCGCGGCCAACAAGACCGCCACCCCGCCCAAGATGCTAATCACAAAAGCGTAAACAAAAGAATCAGTTAAGAATTTGTCCAAAAAAATCTTATCCGCCAATTGGACGACGGCTAAAATCAAGTAAGCGGCTAGGGCCAAGGTAATCCAAGTCATAAAAGTTAAAAGTTATAAAGTCCATAAAGTCTCTTACTTTCAACTTTATGAACTTTCTGGACTTTTTACTAAAAATAATAATTATAAAAGATGAATATTATCAATTTCGCTCCTCCGATGTCTCAACACAATTTCCTCAATATGATGTCTCCCGCCTTTGGGCGCGTTTAAATAACCGTTAATCGCCGCTTGCGCCAGCCAGCCGGAATTCAGCCAATCAAACAGCCACTCGTCAACGTAGCGCGGATCTTGCTCGTCCACCCCCGCGCCAATCGTCGTCAGCCAATCGTGATTATAACCCTCTTGCGAACCGATCGGTTCGGCCATGATAATCGGAATACCCAAGGCGCTGTAAAAAATCAATTCCGACGGCTTGGTCCACAAAACATCAGTTTGGCGCAACAGTTGATTAAACTCGGCAAAATAATCCATTTTGTTGGCTCGATACAAAATATGCAAATTATCAAATTCCATCAAACCTTCCTGCCGTTTAATCTTTAAAAAATATTCAAACACATCCTGCCGGCTGCCGGCAATCAAATTCAATTGCAAATCGCCTTCTTGCAAATGCGTTTTTAGGGCATGGACAATGGTTTTGGCTTGCGCCCGCTGCGCCCCGGCGCCACCGACGGCAAAGGTAACGGTCAGCGGCCGCGCCACGGTTTTTTCTTTCAAGCCGGCACCCAAATATTGCTGCAGTAAATCATGATATTTTTCACGGTAATGGCTGCGCGGATCAAGCTTGACCACGCGGTCGCGCAAATCGACTTTGGTGACGGGATAACCTTTGCCGCCGATATTGCTGTCGGGCAAAGGAAAGCCGCTGATATAAATTTTTTGCTCGCGCACGCCATAAAGAATCAAGCGTTCTTTGACGCGGCGATTCGGCACCAGATAGCTAATCCGGCTGCCGGCCGCGTCAAGCGGCGCCCAAGAACGTGCCACATCGGCATCGCAGGCAATCAAATAAACTTCTTCTTGGTAATTATAAAACTCGGCCGCATAAGCCACGGAAAAAAAAGTGGTCACCAGCGGCAGCGGCTTTTTGTTTAGCCGGGCGATTAAATTTTTGCCTAAACCGCGCCGCACTTGATTAATCAAATAGCGCTGCTGAATACAACCGGCCGATAAATCGCGCTTGGGATAAAACGGCTCAATTTCCTGCAGCCAATCCATGATGGCAAAAGCGGTTGTGCCCAGCGGCCAAAAATTTTTATAGCGCGAAATCACTTCATACAAGCCGCGCGAGCCGGACCATTCTTTTTTCTCCGCTTCGGAAATGCCCGGATAACTATTAGCCGTCATCACCCCGCCTTGTGCCAAATCGAGCAAAGGAAAAGCGGCGCGCTGATGGCCATAGCCCATGTCCACGGCCACTAAATATATTTTTTTAGGTTTATTTTTGGTTGGCATAACACGTCTGATTATTTTAGCAAATTTTTTATACCAGCGCTAGCTTTTAATTATCGGTGTTCAGCTATCGGTTGTCAGTTTGCGCTGATTAACCAACAACCGATATTGACTTTTCCCCAGAAATATAATAGCATCCAATCACCCTCAAACAAACATAGTTATTTACAAAAGTATTGTCCGTTGCCGACGAGCCAAACCATAAATTATTTTTTTATCAACCCGCGTTGCCAGGGCACCCCCCCGTCCAAACAACAAGATAAGCTGATAATTTTATGCAACCGATTCCTCGACCAACGCTCCTCCAAGCGGCTTCTTTTTTTAGAAGCCGTTTATTTTTATCAAGCTTGACAAAAAACAGGCCAGGTCTATAATTATAGTTAACTGACGTTTTGTTTAATTCTATAGCAGTCATGACACGATAAAACACACGCACTTGACTGTTCTTTGCAAAAATTTATCAACTAACCGCCGCCCGCCAAAACATCGTTGGCTTGCTCCAAAGACTCTCACTCTTTCGTTAATAATCGTCCTTGGCTCAACAACCATAAAAAAATCATTCCCGCTGTTTTAGCCGGCATTCGTTTCCTCTTTTGTCACGAGCGACCTTTTCCCGGTCGCTTTTTTATTTCTCTAAAATTACAATTTCGCGCCAAACGCGCTGGCCTTGGCGGCCATAAAGCAAAGTTTGCCGCGGCGTAAATTGCAAATCGTTATACTTAAAATTTCCCGGCAATAAATTTTGCACTTGGCGCAAACCAAAATTTTCCGGTGTTATATTTAGATACACTGCCTTGCGCAATATAAATACGGGCCAAGCCATGACAATCCTGCCGCCGGGCTTTAAAATTCTGGCCAGTTGTTTCAAAGTTTCACTGTATAAATTTGATAAATTTTTGGCCGCTTCTTTTGGTTCTAATTTTCCGGCTTGCTGCGGACCCAAATACGGTTCGGTCACCACGGCACCAATGCTATTTGGTTTGATGACCGAGGATAATTTTGTCACATCACAAATTTTTAATTGCACGTTTTGTAGAGACGCATTGCCATGCGTCTCTATGGCAGAATCAGACGCAAAATCTAAATTATAATGTCGTTTCAGCCAGGCCAAATTATTTTGCGCATCACCGATTGCCTTCTGGGAAATATCACTGCCCCAAATCTTGGTAAAACCGGCCAAAAGCGCCTCGGACAAAATCGTGCCCGAGCCGCAAAACGGATCGATTAACAGTTCTTGCTTGTCGGCCCCGGCCAGATTGATCATCAAGCGCGCCAATTTTGGCGGCAACATGCCGGAAGCATCATCGCGCGACGGCCGGCCATAATCACGGGCCGATAAATCTTTGAACGGTTGCACGGCCAGCGTTTTACCATACCAATAAATACTGCCGTCTTTAATAAAAACCGCTTCCAGGCCGCCTTTGGTTAATTTATTTTGTTCTACTACGACGCTAGATAAGACCGGCTCGCGGCTGACGACAAAGCGCGGCGCGCGATCGTTAATTTTCAATTCTTTTTTCAAAGTCAGAGCAAGCGGTAAAAAATTATATTTGGCGCCATAAAGAGACACGCCGAACAGCGGTTTTTCTGCCGCCTGCAACATCTCGGCCAAAGCCGCTTTGCTTTCGGTGGCAATATTTTTGATTTGCCCGAGCACCTGGCCGATTTTGATCGTCCCGCCCAAACCGTTGATTAAATTTTGGACGTCTAAATTCTCCGCTTCCACGATTAAAATACCATGAGCAAAACTTAAATATTTTGCCTGGTTGCCTAAAATGCTATAAATTTCGGCCAAAGATAATTCGGGGTGGTTGCCCAAGACAAAGAAATATTTCATAAAATTAGATTAACACAGACTAGGATAATTGCAAATAAAAAAGAATGTCGCAGTTCTAAAAACCAAACTTTATAAAATTTGCCAATACCACAAAACTTTATAAAGTTTACAGCTCTACGGTCAAATAAAAAAGCGCCGGATTTAAAAAAATCGCGGCGCAAAAGTCATAACAAATCCTTACAAAAACCGATTAAGTAATCTCCGTTAATCAAACCGCAACAAAGGCTTTCCAGGCGAAAAATCCAGGTGTCTGTTCGGCAATGATAAATGAACGGAATCAAATATTCGCCGGCGCCATAGTTTTCGCCTTGGCAATCGCTTTTCCATAGATTGCTCGGCTCGTCAAAAGAAGCGATAAAGCCGCAGGGCAGTTGGTTTCTCGCTCGGTCAAAAATCACGGTCAAGCCTTGCGCTCCGACCAAAACAATGCGATTACTTCTCAAAAACGCCAAGCATTCCTTGGCATCAACCGTCTTTCTTTTGGCCACTTTCCAAAGTTTAATCGTATAAACATACGAAGAAGCCAACCGATAGCTTGCTTTGAAAAAATGCTTATCGGTTATATTCTCATCATACCAGCGAGAACCGCCGCCCAGGGAAAATTTACGAAAAAACTGCCCCAGTTGCGCCCCGTGGTCATAATCAATCGGCGTCACAATTCTAAAAGTTTTGACCAAAATAAACTTGGAATTATCAACCGGCTGATCGGCGGCATGAAGAAATTTGGCAAAAAACACAAGCCCCAGCACTAAAACCATCGACCAGAACTTAACTCGACAATACATAAAACCTCCACAAAAGACTAAAGACATTAAAAGAGCTGCTATTAACTTTTCATAGCATATCATAAATGTTAAAAATAGTCAAGGATACTATTGACTCTTTTATACCCTTATGGTAGCTTGTAATTAACAATCAAAACCTTTCCCATTATTAACTAAAATTAGTTAAAAAGTTCTGGCCTTGAGCCAAAACTAAAGGTATTTCTCTTAAAACCTGTTCCCGGGTTTTCTAGTGATACCGGAACAGGTTTTTTTATTAAATTATTTAATTAACAAAACCGCTAACGTTGCCACTTTCCCGATTTTATCCCGGTTAACTGTCGATAGTTAATGGTTAAATGTTTGTCTATGTCCAAATCAAAATCAGACCAAACTCCGCATTACGAGTTGCTGTACATCATTTCCAACAAGTTTAGCGAAAACGAAGTGGAACCGATTAAAGCCCGTGTGGAAGCGTTGATTACCTCTGTTGGCGGCGAAATCACTTATCGCGAAGATTGGGGTAAAAAGAAGTTGGCTTACCCGATCAAAACTTTCCGCCACGGTTATTATTTTTTGCTGGAATTTAACTTAGCCGGCGAGATGTTGCCAAAAATCAATGATAAATTGCGTTTGTCGGCCGACATCTTGCGCCATATGATTATCAAAATCAAATTCCGCACCGCCGAAGAAATCGCTGCCGCCGGTGCCAAACACGCCGCGCGGGCAAAAGCCGAGGCCGAACACGAGCAAGCGATTGAAGAAAAAAAACGCGTCAAAGCTCAGCCGGTGGTCAAACCGGCTGAAGTCAAAGAAAAGAAAGAAAAAAAGGACATGCCAAAAATCGAATTGAGAGATTTAGACGAGAAGCTGGATGAAATTTTGGATGCGCAGAACCTGCTTTAAGTTGAAAGTTAAAAGTTGAAAGTTCATAAAGTTATAAAGTGTCTTTACTTTATAACTTTATGGACTAACTCATAGTTTATATTTGCAGAAACATGTATAAATGTTATCATTACAAACAATTAATAAACTAAACTTAATTTTATGGCCAGTCTTAACAAAGCTATGATTATCGGCAATTTAACCCGCGAACCGGAGTTGCGCCAAACCGGCACCGGCAAAACCGTCGCCTCTTTCGGTGTTGCTACCAGCTTAACCTGGAATGATGCAGCCGGCCAAAAGCAAGAAAAAACGGAGTTTCATAATGTCATCGCCTGGGGAAAATTGGCGGACATCTGCAGCCGCTACTTGCACAAAGGTTCCAAGATTTATGGTGAAGGCCGCTTACAAACCAGCGATTGGCTAAAAGACGGCATCAAACATTACAAAACAGAAATAGTTCTAGAGAACATGGTGATGTTATCAGCTAATCCAAACGCCCAAGCCGGTGGTTACAACCAAGGCGGCAGCAACTACGGGCAGAATAATTACAATCAACAAAAGCCAAGCTACGGCCCGGCAACACAACAGGCCGAACCGAGCATTAATTATCAAGATTTCTCTGTCGAAGATGCTACCCCGGATGATGACATCAAAGTGGAAAACATACCTTTCTAATAAAATTTAAATCTTAATACGAATCTACGAATTAAATCCGAATCTACGAATGCCGCGAATATTGATTTTCGTAGATTCGGATATTAATTCGTTGTATTCGTATCAACTGCTAACTTGAATATATAAATATGATAAAGACCCAAAAACACTGTTATTTCTGCGCCAACAATCAGCCGGAAATTGACTACAAAAAAATCGAGGAACTGAAAAAGTTCTCCAACTATTACGGCCAGATTTTACCGCGCCGTCGGACCGGCATTTGCGCCAAGCACCAACGCCAATTTTCTTTGGCCATCAAGCGCGCGCGCATCATGTCGCTCTTGATTTTCACTAACAAATAAACCAACGCTATGCTATCTTTAAGCGAAATCAAAGTCGGCAAGGTTGTAAAGATCAATGGCGATCCTTATGTCATTATTAAAACCGATCACCACAAACAAGCGCGCGGCGGCGCGGTGTTAAAAACCAAACTGCGCAACTTATTGGGCGGCAATGTCATCGAGCAAACTTATCAAGGCAATGACAAAGTCGAAGAAGCCGAAGTGGAAAACAAATCTGCCAACTTCATGTATAAAGACGACAGCTTTGCCTATTTCATGGACAATGAAAGCTATGAGCAATTCAATCTGCCGACTGACCAGCTGGGCGAACAAATCAGATTTTTAAAAGAAGGCGAAAATGTCAGCACCCTGTATTTTCAAGGCACGCCGATGACGATTAAACTGCCGATTAAGGTGGAATTAAAAGTCACCAGCGCTCCGCCGAGCATTCGCGGCAACTCGGCCGGCAATGTCATGAAAACGATTGAACTGGAAACCGGCGCTATGATTTCCGCCCCGATGTTTATCGAGACGGGCGAAATGATTCGCGTTAATACCGAGCTGGGCGAATACGTGGAACGGGTGTAAAAAAATCAAGCTATTGACAAAATATTTCTATTTGTTATACTAATTGCAGTGTCAAGTTCGGATAGCCAGACGAATCCTCGAAAATTCGAGTTTCTCGTAAGAGAACTCGGATTTTTATTTTATATAAATCATGTTAAACTATTTTTGTGGAGACCACGGGGCCATAGCTGGCGCTGAAATCCGAATTTGACACTTGGATTTAGGGGTTCGACTCCCCTTGCTCCACACAAAAAACATCTCGGCGAGAGGTGTTTTTTGTTTCACGCACGCATTATAAGTTCTCGTAATAATCAACTTCTTGTTTTGATATCGGCCCAAGCTCTTTTAGAATATCTTTGCCACTAGCATCGCTAAGCCTTTTTAACGATTTATCTTCAAGAAAATCCAGCGCTTCTTGATT
>CAIUCZ010000036.1 GCA_903897785.1 Candidatus Falkowiibacteriota bacterium | reverse complement strand
GTTTGATTGGTAATAATAAAATTAACCTGGCCCAAAGACGAGCTGTCAATCGGCGGAGAATAGGCACTATCTTGAATCAAAAAATCAGTATGCTTTTTGTAAAAATCGCCCCAATCGCCGATGCCGGAAGGAATTTTTGACCAGGACTGGTTAACCACTTGCAGACTGACGGCGTTGATGTCGCCTTTGATCGTCTGGCCAAAAAGCGGCAAAAGCTTGGTTTGCCCCGGATAAACAAAAGCCCCGCCTCCGCCGATAACCGCGCCGTCCAGCATAAACCGATAATTAAATCGCGCCACTTGATCGCGATTGTTGTTGGTCAGCGTGCCCAGCAAGTCATAACTGCCGTTGGGGTTGGCTAAAACTTTAACCACGCCGTAAGCAACGTGGTCGCGCGGGCTGTTGGCGGGCGTAAACAAAGCACCGACACTGCCCAACTGCGCTCCTAGACTGTTAAAAAAATAGGCACCGGACATACCCCAGCTGACAACAACCACCAAAACCAGCAAACCGATCAAGCCCAAGAAAAAATTTTTCTTGTGCCGGACATACCATAAACCAAAATCAAGCTTGGCCAGCGACGAGCCTTCCGTCGCCGCCAAAACCGGATCGTCAAAATTTTCTTTGGCTTGATTAAAAAATCGAGTCGACATATTATTGGGCTTCTTGATAATTAAAAATCGGGCCGACGGCCAACAATCGATAAACGTAAAACCAGCTGTTTGAAACAGCTGGTTTAATTATAGCACAAATGGAATTTGGAATCTAGAATTTGACTAACGCCTTATGACTCGTCACTTTCCAGATCCACTCGCGCAAACAACGGCGCCAATTCGCCCAGCTTAATTTCTTTCCCCGCCTGTTCAAGCGCCGCCACTTCATCTTCCGGCCAAACCGATAAATCCCAATTAATCATTTTCGCCAGCTTATCCGCCGTGTCCGGGATTAACGGCTTGATAGCCAAAGCCAAAGCCGCCACAATCTTCAGAGCGGTTGCCAAAACTTCATTTGCCTTGGCTGGATCGGTTTTCTTCAAAGTCCAGGGCGTTTGCTCGGATAAATATTTATTACCCAAAGATGATAACTCCAAAAGTAATTCGGCGTATTTCTTAAAATGGCACAGTTCCAGTTCGCTTTTAACTTGTTTTAAATAATCAGCCGCGCTCTGAACAATCTTTGTGTCCGGCGCAATCTTTTGTAAAGCCAAACCTTCCGCCAACTTTAACGTGCGGAAAATAAAATTTCCCAAATTGGCAATAATCAAATTATTGGCCTTGGCCGCAAAATCCGCCCAGGTAAAATCGCTGTCCGAATTTTCCGGCGCAATCAAAGCCAAATAAAAACGCACAATGTCCAAACCAAATTTGTCTGTGATGTCGCGCGGGGCCAAAGTAATGCCGCGGCTTTTGGAAAACCCCTGCCCGCCTAAAGTTAAGAACTGATTGATCGATAAAACATCCGGCAAATGCAGGGCCTCGTCATAAGCATGCAGCTGGCCCGGCCAAAACAAAGCATGAAAAACCAAGTTGTCCTTGCCCATAAAATAATAATGGCGAGCCTCTTTATTTTTCCACCAATCTTCATAATTTAAATTGTGTTCAGCACAAAACTGTTGGCTGGCCGACAAATAACCGACCACCGCTTCAAACCAAACATAAATTCTTTTTTTCTGCCAATCCTTAATCAACTGATTGACCTCTAATCTGTCGCCCGGAATTTCTACGCCCCAATCCAAATCACGGGTAATTGCCCGCGGCCGCAAACCGGCCTGCAGCCACTTATCGGCTTCATGAAAAATCCACGGCCGAATTTTGTGCCAAGTCTCTTGTTTGTCGTCTAAGTATTGGCGTAAAAAATCCGCCAGCTTTTGCCAAGCAAAAAAATAGTGTTCTGATTCTTTTAAAGCGACCGCCTCACCGGATAATTTTGAACGCGGATTAATCAGTTCTCCTTGCGCCAATAACGAATCGCAATTGTCGCATTGATCGGACCGCGCTCCGTCAAAATGGCAGCGCGGACAACGGCCTTCTACGTATCTGTCCGGCAAAAAACGATCCGCTTCGGCGTCATAATATTGCTGATCCGTGTCCTTGTAGATTATTTCTTTATTGAGTAAATCGACAAACAAATCTTGCACCACTTTTTTGTGGATTGGCGTGTCGGTTTTGGTATATAAATCAAAACTTAAATTTAAGTCTTTGAATAATTGCACATTTTTCTGATGATACTCTTCGACAATTTCGGCCGGGGCCGCGCCTCGTTTGTCAGCTTCCAAAGCCACCGGCGTGCCAAAGCAGTCCGAACCGGAGACCATTAAGACATCATGGCCGAACAACCGGCCGGCGCGCGCGAAAATATCCGCCGGCAATAAATAACCGGCCAAATGGCCCAAATGAATGTCGCCGTTAACATAAGGCCAGGCGACGGCAACAAGGATCTTTTTTTTATCAGTTTTCATATTGGAAAGTTAAAAATAAAGCATTGAATCTAGAGTCTGTCATTTAAATCTTAATTCTTTACGCTATTTTATGCAAGTTTAACCAAAAAATGGCCATATTGACAGGATTCAAGTTTATTGCTATATTAAACATAGAAAATTTCCGTTTTCTGTTTTTACTTTTAATCAAAAAAGTCTAAGGTCTAAGGCTAAAAATCGCCATCAAGCGCACTTTTAACCCGCCTGCAACGTTATGCACGTAGCATTTCGGGCAGGCTTTCAACTTTCGACTTTCAACTCACTCGTATGGCCCATAAGAAAGCCGGCGGCAGCACAAGTCTAGGCCGCGATTCCCAAAGCAAAAGATTAGGCGTTAAACTTTATGACGGCGAAGTCGCCCGTCCCGGTTCGATCATTATGCGCCAGCGCGGCACCAAGGTCCATCCCGGCCAGAATGTCGCTCGGGGCAAGGATGACACTTTGTATGCCTTGATTGACGGCAAGGTCAAATTCAGCAGCAAAAAGTTGACCAAGTTCACCGGCAAAATGAAAGAAGCGAAAATCGTCAACGTCTTAGCTAAATAATCACTCTAAAAAACATCCTGACATTAAGCTGGGATGTTTTTATTTTATTTGCTTATTCAATTGTTTGTCAGGCTCGGTAAAAATCCTGTCCGCGTGTTTATCGAATATAAGCTCTATCCTTGGTAATAAAACCTGGCAGCAATAATCATAAAACTCTTTACGAGTTAATGGACGGCTGTCTTTCTCTTTCATAAAATTAACCTATTGACATATTAAACGAAAAGCCTATACTTAAATCATTAAGGGCTTCGGCCTCCGAGGAACTTCGCTAGCGATAGCGAGGTTCCGTTTTTATAACAAGTCTTTTAAAATTATATTTTCCAAAAAACATTTCATAAATAAGTTTAATCTCTCCATCCATTATTTTTGCCCCTTCAAGTGTCGCTCTATTTT
>CAIUCZ010000035.1 GCA_903897785.1 Candidatus Falkowiibacteriota bacterium | reverse complement strand
TGGAATATTAAATTCCATAACGTCGGATTTGACGCCCAAATGAATAAAATTAGGCACGCCATCTTCTATATAAATAATCGATTGCGTAATGATGTTTTTGAAAACACTACTCGAAAGAGCGTTTATCTTTTCGTAAAGACTAATCAAGTCTGGTTTATTCTGGACAGTAAAATCGGCCGCAGAAATTATTTATGACGCCAGTCATAATAATTATGATTGCTCAAATGCGAATTTAAGTGATACGCCGACGGAAGCGGAAAAACAGCAAAAGTGCAAAAAGATTACCACCGTTAATCCGAAATTTTTACTTGTTCTCCTGCAAAAAGAAGCGAGCTTAATCGAAGACCCAAGTCCCTCACAGTCCCATCTTGATTGGGCCACCGGTTATGGCTGTCCTGATGGCTGGGTTTGCAATCCTTACTATAAAGGTTTCGGTAAACAGGTTAATAGCGCCTCTCTGCAATTTCTCGCCTATATAAATGAACAAGATCACTATAATTATAAAGCCGGCCAAACCTATACGATCAGTAATACGCTTAATCCCTACTGCACAACCACCAACCAGACCATGGATGTAACGCCAGCCAATAAAGCAACCGCCGCTCTTTACAATTATACGCCTCATGTTTTTAACGGTAATTATAATGTCTTTAAGCTTTGGAAACGTTATTTTCCAAAAGTTGTTAAGCTTTATCCGGACGGCACGATTTTACAAGTTAAAAACGATGCCGGTATATATTTAATTGAAGGGGGTAAGAAAAGACCATTTTCAACTTACTCCGCCTTTACTTCCCGCTTTAAACCCGAGCAGATTGTTACCGTGACTAAAGACGACTTAGATAATTATCCGCCGGGAGATGCGATTAGATTCTCAAATTATTCCCTTGTCCAAACTCCAGACAAAAAAATCTATTTATTAGTCGACAAAGAAAAACGACCTTTCGCTAGTTTGGCGGTTTTCAAAAAAATCGGATTTAATCCGGAAGAGATTGAAACAGCCAGTAGTTCTGACTTAAGCCTTTATACAATCGGGAAAACAATCACCGCTACTTCAACTTATGTTACCGGTATCTTAATGCAAGACACAAAAACCGGCGGTGTATTTTATGTAGTTGATGGCACAAAGGCGCCAGTAATTGACAAAATTTTATTAAGCACTAAATTCAAAGGTAAAAAAATAACTAAAGCAACGACAAAAACTTTAAGCAAATATGCCAAAGTAGACCCAGTTACGCTTGATGATGGTACTTTAGTTAAAACCGATAGCTTTCCGACCGTTTATCTCATATCCAACGGGTTAAAGAGACCTTTCGCTGATGAGGCAAGCTTTAATAAACTTGGATATAATACTAAGAATGTGATTACGGTTTCCTCTCAATTCTTATATAATTACCAGCAAGGTGACATAATTACTTCCGGTACAACCGCTCAATAAAAATTTTAGATAATAGAAAAGCCCTTCTTGCGGAAGGGCTTTTTTAAATATATTTAAATTTTAATAGGTTCGATAATAATTACTTCCGCATTAGTTGCGGCTTGTTTATTTCGAGCTTTCTCGCGATCATTTATTAGTTTTCTAAATAAATCTTGAGTA
>CAIUCZ010000034.1 GCA_903897785.1 Candidatus Falkowiibacteriota bacterium | reverse complement strand
GTTTGTCAACTTTTCTAAATCAATTTCCGCAAAATAGGCCGCGCCGATTGCTTGCGGCAATAGTTTATAAATAATGCCCAAATCTGTTTTGTTTGAAAGCAATTGCCAGCAAGATTCTTGGTTAGCCAGCTGCGGCTTGGTGTCGGCCGCTTGCCAAAGCAAATCGGTCAAACCAAAACTGGTTAATAAACCCTGCATTTCTTGCCAAAAAATCTCCAGGCCGCCCGTTTCTTTTTCGGTGTATAGCAAAATCCCCAAGCTTTCGTGCTCAACATAATCCTTCTTCAGCTGGCCAAACACTCTGCCAATCTCAAAAATCTTGATTAGATTCCCGTCTGCACGGGAATGACTAAGGTTGACATTCTTTTTTTGAAATTCATTCAATTGCCCGACCAAACCGCTGGCCAATGACTGGCGCAATTCCGGAAATTCTTCGTTCACCGAATTTTGCGTCACCGCCGGACCGTAGGCAAAATAATTAGCCGCCAGATTGGCATCAGTGCTAACCAAAGGCTGCGACAAAATTTCATCATAGCCCCGAGCGGACAGCCAATCGCGCAATTGATCTTTCAAATAATAAAGCGGTGCGGTTAAGTCCGGCGTTATCGGCAAAGCCGGCACGGTTTCAATATTTATTTTGTCATAGCCATAAAAACGCACTACCTCTTCCACCAAGTCCTCCTCGCCGAGTAAATCCAAACGATCGCTCGGGACTTTGACTTCCAGCCAAACCCCGTCGCCCTGATTTATTTTTCTGACCTCGCAACGCAGATTTTTCAAAATTTTAACTACTTCGTCGTCAGCAATTTTTACGCCGGCCACAATACTCGGTTTGTTAATGTCTAACATAATTGCGCCGGCTTCAAACTCCGGCAAATAATAATCAAAAACAGCGCTGGCGATTTCGGCCTTGCTTTCTTTGATAAGCAAATTTATTAAGAAAGCAAACGCCTCGGGCAAATCCACGGCCGACAACTCTCGTTCCAACCGCGCTGAGGCCTCGGTGGCAATTCCCAGGTTGCGCGCATTGCGCCGAATCAAAACACGATCATACAAGGCCATTTCGCAAATCAAGTTGGTCGTGTCCGCGCTAATCTCGGCCTGTCGGGCGCCGACAATGCCGGCCAAAGCCAAAACGTTTTTGTCATCGCTGATAATCAACTCCGCCTCGGACAATTGCACCACCGTGTTGTCCAAAGTATTCATCTTGTCGGATTTTTTGGCCAGGCGCCAATCCGGCCGGCCGCTGACCTTATCGCTATCCAACAAGTGCGAAGTATAACCGGTCATAATCATGACGTAGTTTGACAAGTCAACCAGCAAGCTGACGCTATTCATGCCATAAGCCGCCAGCCACTCTTGCAGCCACTTGGGCGAGATTTTATTTTTGGCATTAATCAATTTTATCGCCCGCACGCGACGCACCGCCGAAGTAGCCGAAATGTTAATCTCTAATTTTTCGTTCGCACCGGCAATTTCTTTGCCAAAACCGGCAGGCAAATTAAGCGGCACGTCATAATAAGCGGCCGCTTCGCGCGCCAAACCCAAAACCGCTTGCAAGTCGGCGCGATTTTGCCGCACTTCCAAGCCGATTAAGCTGTCGACTTTACCATCGACTTCAATTTCCATCAGACTGTCGCACATCTGCCCGGTCAAAGTAAACATTGCGCTCAAATCATGGGCGTCCACCGGCAAACGCGGCACTAATTTTTTGATATCGCTATAAAGTACTTTCATGTTCGTAATATTTATAAGCCAAATTTCCGCCCAGCAAAGTGCGGATGTCGGTAATTTTATATTTTGCCATGGTCCAGCGATCCAGGCCCAAACCAAAAGCAAAGCCCATCCATTTTTCCGGATCAATCCCGGCTATGGACAGGACATTGGGATGAATCATGCCGGCCCCGCCCATTTCAATCCAGCCGACGCCTTTGCACAGCGGGCAACCCTTGCCACGGCAGTTAAAGCACTGCATATCCGGTCCGACGCCCGGCTCCACTTCCGGATAATATTTGTTGCGAAAACGAATAATCACGTCCGGGCCATACAACTCGCGAAACAGGGCGGTAAAAGTGCCGAACAAATCTTGCAGACTGACTTTTTCCAAAACCACGACGCCTTGATATTGATGAAAAATAAAATGATTGCTTTTGCTGACTTTTTCGTTGCGATAAGCGCGGCCCGGGCAAACAATTTTAAACGGCGGGGCAAAATTTTGCAGTACTCTGGCCTCAATCGAGGAAGTTTGCGTGCGCAGCAAAATATTGGGCGCGTTCAGGTAAATCGTATCCTGCATTTCGCGCGCCGGATGATCAGCCGGGACGTTCAAACGCTGAAAACAAAATTCATCGGTTTCAATTTCCCGCTCTTCCATAATCGAATAGCCGAGGCGAATAAATAAATTATTGATATGGCGAATCGTCTCGGTGATCGGATGCAGATGGCCGACTTTAGCCGGCGACAAACTCAAACTTTCCGCTTGCGCCAAAGAGGCAGTTTGCAAATTCAAACTTTTTAATTCGTCTTGCCGGCCGTCAAACAAAGATTGCGCTTCGCGCGCCAGCTCTTGAATTTCCGGACCGCGCGCTCTTTTTTCTTCCGCCGGCAGCGATCCCAGGTCTTTGATCATTTTTTTAATCACGCCAGTTTTGCCTAAATATTTCTGCCACAACAAAACCGACTCGGGCAGAGTTTTCACTTTGTCTAATTCTTGTTTGATTTGCTCTAATAAATCTTGCATAAAAATATAATTCAAACGCTACAAATAGTGATATCAGGAAGTTCGTAGCGTTCGTAGTATTCGCATCTCGTTCGTAGTATTCGTGTTTACTACATCTGCTTTACTGTCGCTATCCCCAATAATTCCAATCCATTACTTAACACCTGCCGCACGGCCGCAGCCAAAGCCAAGCGCCAGGCGCGCACCGGATATTCGGCTTGGCCGATATTAACCTGATGATAATAATCATTAAACAGCTGAGCCAAAGAAAATAAATATTTGGCAACCTCCGACGGTTGATAAGCCGTCGCCGCTTTAGCCACGCAACTCGGATATTGCGCCAAGCAAAGCAACAATTGTTTTTCCAGAGGCTGATCCAAAACCGCGTAATCAATTTCCCCTGCCGGACTAAATTTTTCCAGCAAACTATTGATGCGCGCAACGGCGTATTGCAAATAGCCGGCCGTAAAACCCTCAAACTGCAACGCCGAATCCATGTCAAAGGTAATCGTTTTGTCGGCGCCGACTTTAATCATTTCAAATTTCAAAGCGCCGGTCGCCAAAATTTGCGCCGTCGCTTCCACTTCTTCGGCCGACCAATCTTGATGGCGCAATTTTGTCTCGCGAAACGCCTTGTCCACCGCTTCTTTGTTTAAATCTTCATAAGCGATAATCCGGCCGGAACGCGAGCTCATCATGCCGTCCGGCAATTTCACAAATTCATAAGGCAGATGCGCCGTTTTTTGCCGATAACCGGCCAGCTCCAACAATCTGAACAATTGTTTAAAATATAAACTCTGGCGCCCATCAACGACATAAAGCGACAATGCCAAATCATATTCTTCAAATTTTTTAATCGCCAGCGCCAAATCGGCCACCGGATATAAAGCCGTGCCGTCCGACCGCAGAATCGGCAAGACGCCGAGCTTATCCGCTTGCAAGTCGGCAATCAAAGCGCCTTCGCTTTGCACCAAAACATCTTTGCTTGCTAAATCGGCGACTATATCCAAACCATGGGCGATGACGTCGCTTTCATAATAAACCTTAACAAACTTCACGCCCAGCTGTTCATAAATCTTGGCAAATTGTTCAACGCTCCACTGGCGCGTTTCCTGCCACAATTTATAATACTCGCCTCGCCGGCCTTCAATCTGTTGCATAATCTCCCCGACTTCCTCTTTATATTCCGAATGCTCGGCCAATTCGCGGCTGGCCCGAGCATAAAGCTGCCCAAGCAGATAACCGCGTTTATCTTTATCAATCGTCTCCGGCGCGAATTTTTTATACGCCCACAAAGTTTTGGCCGCGTGAATGCCAAAATCGTTAATATACGACACGGGCAAAACATTGTAACCGTTGGCCGCTAAAATTTTCGCCACGCTGTCGCCATAAGCAATGTTGCGCAAATGGCCGACGTGATATTCTTTGTGCGTGTTGGCATTGGAAAACTCAATCATCACCTGCCCCCCATGACCCAGCTTGCTACAACCATATTTTTCTTTCTCCGTTTCAATCTCTTTAAGAATCCCGGCGGCTAAAGTGTTTTTGTTTAAAGTAAAATTCAAATACGCGCCGCTAGCTTTCATGCCGGCAATCAGTTCATAAGTGCCAATTTGCGAAACCAGCTCTTGCGCCAAAATCATCGGTGATTTTTTCATGGCTGTCGCCAAAGCAAAACAAGCCAAAGACAAATCACCCATGTCCGGCGTTGGCGGAAAAACAAAATCATTGGCCGAGACAATTTTGTCGCCGGCGATTTGATTTACTTTATCCGCTAATTTTACTTTTGTTTCATCGAGCCAAGACATAAGAGTTTAAAGTTAAAAGTTTTTGCATCGGTCATCTCGGCGTATGCCGGGATCCAGTCTTTTTTGCTTCGTTTATTATTTTCTGGATACCGGCATACGCCGGTATGACAGCTACTATTTTATTTCCCGACAATTCTTAAAAACTGTCGTTTACCTCTCTGCATCAAGATTTCCTTATCGCCCACCGCAATCGTTTGTTCAAAATTATCCGCCGCCACACTGTCAATTTTAATCCCGCCTTGTTCAATCAAACGCCGCGCTTCCGATTTGCTGGCCGCCAAATCCAACTTGGCCAACAGCTCAATCAATTTGTATGAACCGGCTTTAATTTTTTTCAACTCAATATCGTCCGGCAATTCTTTGTTCTGCACGGTTTTGACAAAAAATTCCTGCGCGGCCGCACTGGCTTTCTGGCCATGATAGAATCTAACTAATTCGGCGGCTAATTTTAATTTAATATCGCGCGGATTGGTGCCATTCTGTATCGCCGCTTCATCTTGCAAAATTTCCGTCATGGGCAAACGGGTGGTCAAAATTAAATACTTGATAATCAAGTCGTCAGACAAAGACATTACTTTGCCAAACATCGTTTCCGGTTCGTCGGTCAAATTGATGGTGTTACCCCAAGACGAACTCATTTTGCGGCCGTCCGTGCCCAGCAAAAGCGGACCCATCATAATATCTTGCGCCGGCTGATTATAAAATTCTTGCAGCTTACGGCCGGCCAGCAAATTAAAGCGTTGATCATTGCCGCCGATTTCCACGTCCGCTTTGATTGCCACGGAATCATAGCCTTGCATCAGCGGATAAAGCATCTCGCGCAAGGAGACGCGCTTGCCGTCGGCCAAACGTTTGGCAAGGTTATCTCTAGCTGTAAACTCGGCTACGGAAAAAACATTGGCTTGCTCGGCAATTTCTTTGTATGTAAGCTTACCCAGCCATTCACTGTTATAATGAATTTCGCATTGATCAATATCAATGATCTTGCCGGCTTGAGCGATGTAATCTTGCAGATTTTCTTTGATAGTTTCCGGGGTCAACATCGGCCGTTCACTTTCTTTGTCCGAGGTGTCACCGATCACGCCGGTAAAGTCACCAACAATAAACACCATCTGGTGGCCCAGTTCTTGAAAATCGCGCAACTTGAGCAAGGGAATGGATCGGCCCAAGTGGATATTGGGGCTGGTTGGATCAATGCCGAGCTTGATGCGCAACTTTTTGCCGGCCAATAATTTCTTCTCTAAGCTTGGCTCAAAAATAATTTCTGATACGCCGCGGCGCAAGATTTCTCGTATTCTAATTTCATCAACAATGATTTTTGACATAGATTTATAGTTCAGCCCTAATCATAGCAAAGCTAGCGGATTATTGTCAAAAGCTCGGAGGTCGGATATCAGATGTCGGTTGTCGGATTACGATGTTTCTACCTCGCTGCAGTCTCTCCGACTTCAAGTCGGAGGACTGCGGCGGTTAGCATAGCAAACGCCGCCCTGACAGAAACGTCGGAACGGCGAAACGCAAACTAATTTTTTCGTGCTAACTAGAGCTTCCCCACCAAATCCAACCCCGGCGTCAACGTTTTTGCGCCCGGGTGCCAGCTGGCCGGGCAAACCTCACCATGATGCTCGCGCACAAATTGAGCCGCTTGCAGTTTGCGAAGCAGCTCCGCGGCGCTGCGGCCGATGTTATTACTGTTAACTTCATAGGCCTGCATTATGCCATCCGGATCAATAATAAAGGTGCCGCGCAAAGCCAAGCCTTCGGCCGGAAGATAAACCCCCAAACCGCGAGTGATATTGCCGTTGGTGTCGGCGCCCATGGGAAACATTATTTTCTTAATGGCCGGCGAATGATCATGCCACGCTTTGTGCACAAACGCCGTGTCCGTGCTCAAACTGATGATTTCTGTGTTCAACGCCTTGAACTGCTCATAATTGTCCGCCAACTCTTCCAGCTCGGTCGGACAAACAAAAGTAAAATCCGCCGGATAGAAAAATAGCACCAGCCACTTATTTTTAAAATCCGAAATTTTGACCGGATACATTTTTTCTTGGCAAAAGACGGTAAACTCGAAGTCATCGAACGGCTGGCCGATGGTTGGTAAAGTATTTTCGTTATAGGTGTTCATATAATTTGCTCCTACAAATACAAATTATTATCACCGCTTGTCGCGGGATTCCGCCGACCATAAAACATAGGAGGCGGAACAAATTTACAAATTACAAATTCGCATTATTTGTATATTTGTAATAATTTGTATTTGTAGAAATGTTAAGAATTAATTAAACTTGAGGCAAGCCTATCCGCCATAATAACAACCCTGGGGTGAGACTGCAAGACCGAAGCCGGCACTTGCGGGCTGACTTTGCCCTTGACCGCTTTGGCTAAAGCTTGGGCTTTTTGTTCGCCGCTAACCAACAGCAAAATTTTCTTAGCCGACATAATATCGACTAAACCTAAAGTCACGGCCCGATGCGGCACCGCCGAAGTCTTGCCAAAGGCCGTACTATTGGCGCGGCGCGTTTCCATCGTCAAATCAATCACCCGCGCTCGACTGGCCAGAGCCGACCCCGGCTCGTTAAAAGCAATATGGCCGTTTTGGCCGATGCCTAAGATTGCCACATCCAAACCGCCGGCTTGCGCAATCGCCTTTTCATAATCCAAACAAACTTTGGCCAGATCTTTGGCCGCGCCGGAAAAAAAATTAACTTTGGTCGGAAAAATCGGCAGCTGGGCAAAAAAATTCTTCTTCAAATAAAAAGCAAAAGAATTTTTATTATTTTGCGCCAGGCCGACATATTCATCCGGCTGAAAAAAAGTTGCCCGGCTAAAATCGATTTGTTTTTTTTGCGCCCGGCGCACCAGCTCGGCATACAAGCCCAAGGGCGTCGCGCCCGTCGGCAAAGCCAAAACTAAATTCGGTTTGGCGGCCAGCTGCTGCTGAATAAAATCAGCGGCGCAGAGGGAAAGGGATTGATAATCTTTGAGAATAATGAGTTTCATAAGATTATTTTAGCATATTTTAATGCAAAACAAAATTAAGTCAGCACCGTTCCCGAACACTCGTCATTCCAGCGCAGGCGGGAATCTTATTGGGCTAGAAACTAGATTCCCGCATTCGCGGGAATGACAAAAAAATAAAACTCCTCGATTCATCATCCAGGAGCTTTATGTTTTAGAAAAAATACTATTTTTTCTTTTTCTTGGCTACTTTCTTCTTGGCCACTTTCTTGGTGGTCTTTTTGGCCGCTTTTTTCTTGGTTGCCATATTATTCAACACCCCCTATCTAGTCGCTTGAAAAAAACCTTTCGGCAGAATTTTTTCAGCGCCAGTGTTTCATAACACTTACATAAATAATTATAGCGCGATAAAAAAATTAACGCAATGATTTTTGCCAAAATTTTTTGTAAAACTTTTTTTTAAAAAGTTTTTTATTTCTCTGCTTCTCCGTTAAATACTTTTAGCCTTGAAAATATTTTTTTTGGAAAAATAAAAAATAAAAGCAATTATTTGAGTAAAAATAAACAAAAAAAAATTAAACAGCAAGTTTCTCGCCGCGAAAAATACCAGTCCGACAAAAAATACTTTGGCGGTGAATTGATAAAAAAGAAGAACGCCGCAGTCCTCCGACAATTACGCCGGAGAGACTACGGCACGGCGACGGGAAGTTATCCACAAAAAATAAAATACGAATGCTACGAATTACGCCGGGCTAACTTCTTTCAATGTTATTGGTGAACACTACGAATCTACGAATTCGTAACATTCGTAGTATCAGCCTATGACCGTGGCAGAAGCAAGCAGAGCGTAATTCGTAGTACTCGTATTTATTAAAAACGCCGCAGTCCTCTACGAGAGACTGCGCCTGAGCCAAAACAAAAAAGATTCCCGCCTGCGCTCGCCTCGCTGGGGCTATGGCGAAGCGGGCGGGAATGACGTGTTGTTTTTGCTTTGTCTAATTTTTAATTCCCTGCCCGCAATGCTACGCGCCAGCCTGCAGAGCTACGCTCAGCGTTTCTGGCGGGCACAGGCGGGTTAATTTTAATTTCCCCTTTTCTTCGGCCAGTCTGCCATATATCGTAAACCCCGCCGCTCGCACATGCCCGCCACCGCCCATCGCTTTGGCCAAGGCCGAAACATCGGCGCCGTCTTCGCGCGAGCGCCAACTGCCTTTGATCACGCCTTGGCCGTTGTCGGTTAATAATAAAATCGCCCGCACGCCGGGCAAATTGGACAAGCGGCCGGAAATGCCGTTGGTATCGTCGTTGTCCAGACCGGCCAAGTCGGCCGGCAATAAATAACTAATCGCTACGTTGTAAGTTCTGTTTATTTTTAACCGTGCCATGGCCGTGCCCAACAACTTCAAAGCCGAATTACTTTGCCCCGAGGCGGTATGCGCTAAAATCTTTTGCAGGTTCGCGCCCAGATCAATCATCTGCCCGGCCACAGTCAGGGTGCGCGGACTGGTCGAGGGATATAAAAAAGCGCCGGTATCATCAATGATTCCGGCTAAAATCGCCGTGCCCGCTTTGGCCTCCAGCGGATAATTATTTTCCACCAGCAAAAAATGCAAAGCTTCAGTCGTGGAAGCAAAAATCGAACTGCGCAATTGCCAATTCGATTGCGGATTTAAGTTTGGATGATGATCGATTTCGATTAAACATTGCTCGGGCGCGCGTAAAAATAAATCAGGGTATGCGGTGCGTTGCAGATCACTGCAATCAAGCGTCATAATCAAATCAAAATCGGCCAGTTTAATTTCCGCAAAACCGCTTTTGATTTGCGAAAAATTGGCCAAAAAAGAAAATTGCGCCGGCAGAGGGTCGGCGCACACGGCAGTAAATTTTTTGCCCAAGGCCTTGGCCACACCGGCCATCAAGCACAAAGAAGACGACGCGTCGCCGTCCGGGCGCTGATGAGCGATAAACAAAATATTGTTTGCTTCCAATAACTTCTGCCAAATTAATCGAGCTTGGTTTTTCAGTTCTTCTTCCATATTTTTAAATCTGGAATTTGGAATTTGGAATTTGGATTAAAATTCGCAATATTCGTAGCGTTCGTAGTATTCGGATTTTAATTCGTTGTATTCGTATTAAATTTACAATTGCTTAAACACCTCTTCAAGCGCGGCTGCTTCTTTCTCCGTGCTATCGATCGCCCAAACAAAATGCGGCATCTTGTACCACTTCAACCGTTTACCGATGGTTTTGGCCAGCTCGCCGCTATGCTTGCGCAGTTCGCGCAAAGCCGTGCCAAAAAACTTGTCCGGCAAAACGGAAATAAAAATTTGCGCCCGAGCTAAATCGGGCGACAAGCGGACTTCGGTGATGGTAATCAGGGAATTGGGAATCACCACTTCGCGATTAACCAACTGCGCCAGCTCGGCGTGCAAGGCATCACTCATTTGTTCCGGACGATGAGGCATAGACTTGAGAGTTCATAAAGTTCATAAAGTTATAAACTTTATAAACTTTATAACTTTACAAACTATTTATACGTTTTGTTGAAACTATTTATTATTCTAAACTGCGCAAATAACAAAGCGTTAAGCAAGAACATTATTGTTTATGTTTAAAAATTTTAATTTCTTGCAACAAGACCAACTCGTCGCCGACAACAATCACCGGCTGGCCTTCGTATTTCAAAGCGCATTCCTGGCCCAAAGACACTTCAGAGACATCTTGCTTGCCGGCTTGCAAGCTAACCATGCGGCCGCTGTCAATAAATTTGCCGTCGCGCCAAATTTCCACCAGCGAATCTTTTTTGGCACTGCCCGTAATCACTTTGCCACCGACAATCTGCGCTTTATGCTCGGTGCGAAAAATCGCCAACACTTTTAACTTGCCGGCTTCTTCTTGTACAATTTCCGGCTTGACCAGTTCGGCGATATCCGCTTTAACCTGATTGATTAATTCGTAAATAATTTTATAAAGCTTGATCGGCACATTTTTACTTTGTGCCAATTGCAACAAATTGCCCGGCGCTTTGACGGTAAAGCCCAAAATCTTGGCCCCGGCGCTTTCCGCGCGCAAAACATCACTCTCGATAATATTGCCCAATCCCTTGGCGATAATCTTGACGCGCACGCCTTGGGTGTCCAATTTGGAAATCGAACTTTCAATCGCTTCACAGCTGCCCAGAGTATCGGCTTTGATAATCAAATTAATTTTCGGGGCGTTGGGGTTGTCAACTTCTTCTTCAGTAATTTTGGCCACCTGCTCCACGCCGTTGGCGCGCAACTTGGTTAATTTTATTTTCTCGCCCTCGCCCACCTCCAAAATGTCCCCGACTTGTGGCGCCACTTTCAGGCCGATAATTTTAACCGGCATCGACGGCAGAGCTTGCAGCACATTTTTGCCGGCATGGTCTTTCAAAGATCTGACCTTGCCGCAATGCACATGATTAAAACAAACCGCGTCGCCGACATGCAGGGTGCCATTTTGAATTAAAACCGTGGCCACCGGTCCCTCGCCTTTGTCCAAGCGCGAATCAATAATCGTGCCGACGGCCGGCGCGTCCGGGTTGGCTTTCAGGTTTTCGGCTTCCATGTCGGCCGTCAACAATAAAATATTTAATAGTTCTTCGATGCCGGTGCCGGTTTTGGCGGAAATCGGGCAAGCGACAATCTTGCCGCCCCATTCTTCCACTAAAATATTTAACTGGCTGGCCAGCTCTTGCTTGGTTTTTTCAATGTTAGCATCCGGCTTGTCAATTTTATTAATCGCCACGATAAACGGCAGATGAGCCGCTTCGATAATCCGATAAGCCTCGGTCGTCTGCGGCTTGACGCCGTCGTCCGCGGCCACCACCAAAATTGCAATGTCGGCCACTTTGGTGCCGCGGTTACGCATAGCAGTAAACGCTTCATGGCCTGGCGTATCGACAAAAGTAATTAAACGATCATTCTTTTTAATTTGATAAGCGCCGATCGATTGAGTAATCCCGCCGGCTTCGCGTGCCACCACGTCGGTCGAGCGAATCGCGTCCAGCAATTTTGTTTTGCCGTGGTCGACATGACCCATGACCACCACCACCGGCGGCCGCTGAATCATCTGCGCCTTTTCTTGGCCGGCCAGCACATCGCGCACTTTATTAACCTGATCGGCCGACTCTGCTTCGGCCGGCGCCAAAATCACGGTCACGCCCAAATCGGCGCCGATAATCATCGCCGTTTCAAAATCAATTTTTTCATTAAGCGAAGTAAAAATCCCGTTCTTCATCAGCTCGCCCAAAATCTTGTTGATCGGCAAGTTGGACAAAGCGGCAAAATTTTTGACGGTCACAAAAGCCGGCACGGCCACTTCCGGCCGCAAAGACGGATCCATATTTTTGATGGCCGCTTCGGCTTTTTGGCGTTCTTCGGCTTGTTGCAAACGGCGAATAAAAGACGGCCACATTTTTAAAATCTGGTTGGCGGTGCGGTTATCGACCTTGATCGCTTTTTGGCCGATATCAAAACCCATCAAAGGCAGCTTGTCGTGCAGCTCTTGCGGGGTAACACGTAATAGTCGGGCGAGTTCGGTGATATTCATAAATCAATTTAATTCGAATACAACGGATTAAATCCGAATCTACGGATATCCGGAATCGATATCCGTTGTATCCGTAGCGTCCGTTGTATTCGCATTCTAATCCGTTGTATCCGGATTAAATATATTTTACTACAAAAGCACCTAATCTTAATTAGGATTATCTTGATTTGTAGCTTACAAGATTTATTTACTTTAGTCAAATTAAGCCATTTTAGAACCGACGAACGCAACGAACCACGAGCTGAGTACTTTTCCCTGAAACACGATTAGTCCCGCCAGTTGGATTTAACTGCCAGGCGTTAGTCGCGTCATATTCAGTGGCTGACCAATAATAAGTGCCGGTGCTCACACCCGTTATCGGAGAAGACGCCAAACAGCCGCCGCTGCAATCGCCGGCATAAGTCATGTTGGCACAAAGATTTGACATTCTCATCAGTTGACACAACTCATTATTGTTGCCAAACGACCCGAGTGTATTATAACTCGCGCTCGCTTGAAATTTAGGTAAAGCCCAATCATTATAACCGCTTCTTGATCCGGAACAAACCGTGGTAGACCAAAAAGCGCGGGAAGAATAATCAGTGGTCTCGGCGACCACATAATTGCCGGGGCTGTCCAAACAACTGCCGTCGCCGGGTTTGCAGATCAACCAACCGCCGCCACAAATGTCGCCAACATTGTGACCCAAGCAAGGGTTACCGGCCGACGAAACATTATTCGGCACCGCCTGATAAAGACCCGACGCCAAACTGTTGGTTCCGCCGGCCAAACAATAACCGATTATATAAGAATTGGTGGAAGAGGCGTAAACATAGTTGCTATTAAAATTACTGCAAACGCCCTCACTCCACGGCTGAGGATTTTGCGGCATTGCCTGCATAATAACTTTATTGGTCGACGGCGCAATTAAAGCCTGCCCAGGCGTCCAAGAGCCTGGATAACCGCCCTCGGAATCGTAATAGATGTCCAGAGCGGTTTGCATTTGTCTGATGTTGGCCAGTCGTTGCGCATCTCGAGCCTTCATTTTAGCATTATTCAACCCAAGCATAACCAAGGCCGCCAAAATACCAATAATGGCGACAACCACCAACAGTTCGATCAG
>CAIUCZ010000033.1 GCA_903897785.1 Candidatus Falkowiibacteriota bacterium | reverse complement strand
GCATATCCAGCGTGGATTTTACCCGTTCGGTCGTGTCGGCGCTCTCGACCGCGATTAAACTTTTCTCTCGGCACAAAGTATATAAATCAGTGCCGGGATAAGGATAAAAAATGGAAGTCATGTGCCAGTCCGGTTGACACTCGCGATTAACTTTGATCGTTTCTTCAAACTCCGCCGGTGTTTCCGTCGGCAAGCCGAGCATATTAAACAAGGCCACTTGCAAACCAAACTGCCGCGCCAATCTGACGGTTTTAATAATATCATCATTGGCATAATAACGCTTTAAAATTTCTCGCCGCACCCGATCACTGCCGGACTCCAAGCCGATATTAATAAAGCGAAAATTGGCCGCCCGCGCCGCCGTGAACAATTCGGTAAAATCAAAGCCCGGGGTGACGCGAATATTGGCGCCATAGGTCAGAGGCGTCGGCAATTCTTCGTTTAATTGTTTGAGACCAGTAAACAGCTCGCGCGCCCAAGCCGGATCGGCGCCAAAAGTTTCCACTTCCAAATAAATTTCTTTCTTTGTCGCCAGCCCACCGGCAATTTCTCTGATCTCGGCAATAATGTTGGCCGGCGTTCGAAACCGCACATAATGCCCGTCGGTTAGCTTGCGCAAAGCGTGATTGGAGCAGTAAGTGCAATTGAACGGACAGCCGCGCGCCAACAAAATAGAATAACGATAATCCGCCCCCTCGCTCACCCACTCACGCCACATCGCCCGATCCGGAAACGGCAAGTCGTCTAAACACGCCACAAACGGCCGCGACCGATTTTTTTCAATCGACCCGTCAGCTTGTTTGATCCATAAGTTAGCGATGCCGTGCGGCCGCTCGCCTTTTTCCAGCTGCTCGGCCAATTCCACAATCGCTCCCTCGCCTTCGCTGATGCACAAAGCGTCAAACGCATCGTCTAAAATTTTATCCGGATTCAAAGAAACATGCGGTCCGCCGACAATCAGAAAAATGCCGGGATAATCATTTTTCACATAAGCCGCCTGTTTGGCGATAAAAGGATATTGCGTGCTGACGGCGTTAAAACAAATCAGTTGCGGCCGGAATTGACTGATCGCCCGGTCGATTCGCGCTTCATTTTTTTCGCCCAAAGCTTGAGACAAAACAATCAGCCTGGTTTGATGGCCGTGTTGTTTTAAAACCGCCGACAAATAAGACAAACCGAAATTAATCTCTTCCGGCTGGCTCAAAGGTTTTTCCGGCGACTGAATCGATTTTAACGAATAAATAAATAAAACATTCATAATTTTGCGGCAGACTACCTTAATTGATAATAGAATTTCTTAACCAAGCCGAATAACCCGATTTTTTTTAAAACTTGTTTGAGAAAAAAATTATGCCAGGTCGCGCCCAGATTATGGCTCATCACATAATCATCGGCCGTGGCGTTGACTATCATCGTTTGCGGATGGCGCAAGGGCAAGGCAATCGGTTTGGTCGGCACGTTGGCAAGGGGGCTGCTTGTATCGGTAGAATGAACGGCCCCGGGACCAAAACCGTTGTTGGAAACCAGATTAACCGCCGGATTGACCGCCAATCCATTATTACAAAAGATGGCATAGGTCCATTGAAAATCCCAAGTCTGCGCCGAACCACTATAAATATTTTCGAAAAATTGGATCCAGGCGATATGTTCAATCTTTTTGTAAAAAATATTATTAATCAATTTATCACGTTTAAATTCCGGAAAGGTTTTGATGTTGATATCATAATTTTGCCAAGCGCGCCGCCAAGTGGCCCAGCCCCAAATCAGCGGAATCCGGGAAAAATAATAGCTATCCTTAATTTCAGCAGGCGCAAAATTATTACCGCTGATATGCATCACACGTTCATCATCTTTATATTTTTCTAGCAAATCTTGGCAATAGCCAAAAAACGACAAATCCGGCAAACAATCGTGTTCCAGAATAATGCCCGCTTCCACTTGCGCAAAAAACCAGGTAATAGCCGAACTAACGCCAATGCGCGGCCCCAAATTTTTCTCTGGAAAAAAAGTTTTGGTTTCGCAAGGCCAATCAACTTGCTTGATTAATTTTTTTACTTCCGCGCAACCTCGCTCATCTGTCGCATTGCCCGGACGTGGTGCGTCAACCGCAAAAAATAATTGTTGCGGCTTAATTAATTTAATTTTTGCCAAAACTTTTTTGGTAGTCGCACAATCATTAAAGGCGATTAATAAAATTGGAACGTTAAACAATATAGAGTCTTCCATATTATGAAGTCTTAACATGACCTTGCCGCCAAAACCTTGCCCAAGCTACTTTATTGAACGGCAGTCTGACGTAAAAAAAGATCAGATGATATACAACAAAAAAATAATCAAAAAAATTATCACCAAGCTTGGTCAGCTCGCCGGACTCTTGCGCATATTTATCACAATAAAATTTTTCGTCTACCGGAAAAACAATCGGCCAGATAAATTCCGCAATCCACGGGCCAAAATTAAATCGACAAATCACTGTTTGCAGGCGCTGGTAAAAATATTTACTTCGTTTTTTAATAATCTCTGCCGAGACGATAAATTGAGCGCCTGGCCAATAGGTAAACTCGGCAGGTATTTTGTCGGAAAAAATTCTGTTCCATAGAGAAAAGATAGAAATGCCTGTAGTATGCACAGGTCGAGCAAGTCTATTGCACTTTAAAGGATGAGTAGAATAATGCCCCAATCGCGGTTCATTTTGTGTGACAATAACCGATAAATTCAGGTGACACGCTGGATCTCCTTGACAAAAGAAATAAACACCGTCCAATGTATCATAATTATCAACAATAAAGCGACAATAAGTTTCAGCTTCGCGCCCAATATTAGGCACCGAACCGTTAGACTTATCAATAACTACTT
>CAIUCZ010000032.1 GCA_903897785.1 Candidatus Falkowiibacteriota bacterium | reverse complement strand
GAAAGCGAGATAGAGACGATCAATCGTTTCAAGAAATGCCTCTATGCCAAAGAGGCGATCTCGGCCGGGGAAATGATTACCGCCGGCAAAATCATGGTCAACGGTCCGGGCGGTGGAATTTTGCCAAAATATTTAGATGTTGTATCGGGCCGCATTGCCAAAGTTGATATTGCTAAAGACGAGATTATTTCTTGGAATTCATTTTAAAATTAAATCTATGGCAGAAATTATCGCTGATTTAATCCAGCAAATAAATGCTAAAGCCCATGGCCGCGCAACCGGTTTTGTTATCGGCAACACTTCTTCCGACATGCCGGCCGATCAGGATTTTTATATCACTTCGCCGGAGGAGACCGCGGATTTGATTTATGCCGGAGTGATTGTCAAGAACATTGAAACGGCCGCTTGGGTGGCGCAATCGGTTGACGGCCAAGTAAACTATATTTTTGTCGACGCAGAAAAGAAGATAAAGAAAATTTATTATGGCCCGGACGATTTTGGCAATATCGAACGAGCCGTAAGAAAAGCGATCAACCAATCGGCTGTGCTGACTTATAAAGGCAACAGTCTGGCCGTGGAAGCGATCGGTTTGCTGTTTGATCAACTGGTGGTTGATGCCGGCGGCGTGGAAGTGGCGATTATCGGCGCCGGCAATGTCGGCTCAAAAATTGCTTTAATGCTGGTTGAGTGCGGCGCTCCGGTGCGCCTGTTCAGGCGGAATTTGGATAAACTAAAAAAAATTACCGACGGCTTGAATCAAATAAAGTCTGAACATACCATGGCCGCAGTCACTATGGCGGAGAATATAGAGGAAGCTTGCCGCGGCGTGCATGTTGTGATCGGCTGTTCCGGTCAACAGTCAATCGGCAAAGAAGATTTGAAGTATTTAAGCCAAGACCGGCCACCGATTTTAATCGATGCCGGCAAGTGCTGTTTTGCTGAAGATGTTGTTAATGATCCGGAGCTGAAAATTTTTTCATTGGATATTTCTATCGTCCAAAAAAGTATTTTTTCCGCCATTTTAAAAACAAAAGAAATTTATAACCATGAAAAAGATTTTAGCGGCCGCGGATAATGCCGGCGGGGCGGCTTATTTAGCCGGCTTGATAAAACATAATTTGTCTTTTTTCGATTGGACAATCGCCGTTCCCGACGTTTCTGCCGCTCGGCAGGTTTTTGCCAAAGAAGGCTTGAGCGGGTTGATGACCGGGCGAAAAAATATTGATCCTGCCGCCGTTCTTGACGGTGAACGGCCGGATTTTGTGCTTTGCGCCACCGGCTGGAGCGGCTTTGAACCGGTTTACATCAAAGAGGCGAAAAAAAGAAAAATAAAAAATGCCGCCGTCCTTGATCATTGGAACAGCCAGCGAGAGCGTTTTGGCTATCCCGCAAAAAATTGGCAAAAAAATTTGCCGGATCGTATTTTTGTTTGCGACCAAGAAGCTTATCGTTTGGCCAAAAAACTAAATTTAAAAAATTTAGTTAAATTAAAAAATTATTTTTTTGCCGGCTTGACAAAAGAAAGGCCGGCCGGCCTTGTCGGCAAACGAGCCGCGGCCGTGCTTTATATTTCAGAAACTTTATCTTTTTTGAACAATTCACAATATACCGCCAAAAATTATGAACAAGCCGAGGCGGCCAGAATCGCCGAGGTTTTGGAAAACTTCCAGCTGTTTAAAAATCGTTTTAAAGTTGATAAACTGATTATCAGACTGCACCCCGCGGAAGTTGTTTTGGACAAATATGATAAATTGATAAAACGATACCCGCAAGTGCCGATTACCATCGAATTGCCAAAAAATGCGGATTTAATCGAGAGCATTAAAAAATCCGGCGTGGTTTTTGGCGGCAACAGTATGGGCTTGTTTGTCGCTTTTTTGCTGGGGCGAATAGCGGTTTCTTTGATGCTGGGCAAAGAGAAAACTTGCCTGCCTTTGCCCGCGCCATATAAAATAAACAAAGTCGAGGATGTTTTTAAAATAAAAAAAATTAATAACGCGGCGCAAATAAAAAAAATAATGTTTG
>CAIUCZ010000031.1 GCA_903897785.1 Candidatus Falkowiibacteriota bacterium | reverse complement strand
ATCAAGATAACAATATAAATTTAATTCCTTAGCCAATTTAACAATCGGATCAAGAATTTTCTCACAATAATCCGGATAAAACTGCCACCCGGCCGGACAAATAGGGACTTGAACGGCGTTGGCACCTAATTTTTTAATCTCCTTAAGGTCTTGTAAAAAATCATGCCCCTCGTCAATTAAAATATCAGGTGAATTAAGACAAATTCCCCGAAAGACAAACTTGTTACCAAGCTCATCTTTTATTTTGTTGCCATCAACTAATAGCTTCAGCATAAAATACTCCAATTAAATTATAAAACAACAGTAAACTTTTGTGCTCCGGGTGGGAATCGAACCCACGACCTTAGCGTTATGAGTGCTACGCTCTAACCAACTGAGCTACCCAGCCAATTCGGTTCTCGGTATTCGGTTTTCGGTTGTCAATTATCGGCTAGCAAAACCGAAAACCGATTACCGATAACCGACGACCGAATTGTGCACTCGGCAGGACTCGGACCTGCGATCTCTTGGTTCGAAGCCAAGCGCTCTATCCAACTGAGCCACGAGTGCTGAAAAACTGTTCTAATCATAATCAAAAACACTCATTTTCGTCAAGGTCTAGCCAAAAATATTTTAAAAAACACCCGGTTTTGTCCGGATGCTTTTTAATTTCGCTTGCAATAACGATTATTTCCCTTTCAAGGCATCTTTCAACGCCTTGCCGGTCTTAAACTTGGCTACCAGCACTTCCGGAATATTAATGCGCTCATTCGGCTTTTGCGGATTAACCCCGCCGCGCGCATGGCGCTTTTTGGCGATAAAGGCGCCAAAACCGACCAGATTAACCTTGCCGCCCGCTTTTAATTCATCGACAATCACTTTTAAAAAACTGTCGATAATCGTTTCCACTTGTTTTTTGTTGGCGCCGGTGGCGTCGACAATTTTGTCAATTAAACCAACTTTGTTCATAAAATTGGTAACTTTTGACTTGACGTTAGCTTCAAACCAAAAGAGACTTAAAAATTAGTTATTTTATCGTTGTTATTCCCACGCAGGCGGGAATCTACAACCTTACTTAATAAACAAATTAATCACGAATAGTCCGGCAAAAATCACGCTCAAGACGATCGTCGCGATAAACAAACCTTTTTCCATACCGCGCTTAGTGCGATAAACCGCATTGCCGCCGCCAAACACGCCGCCCAAAGATGTACCGCGATTTTGCAATAAAATCACAATAATCAAGCAAATGGCAATAATTGTTTCAAAAATTTGCAATAATGTCTGGTTCATAAACTATTTTTTAATCTGATCAACCAAAGCTTTCATGACGGCCGGATTATTTTCCGCCAAATCGGCCAAGACTTTACGGTCCAACTCCACCTTGCCGGCTTTCAATAAGCCCATCAACTTGGAATAAGACAAATCATTTTCTTTGGCCCAAGCGCCCAGCTTGATCTGCCATAAAGCGCGGCGGGTGCGTTTTTTGTTCTTGCGATCAATATAAGCGTGCACGCCGGCTTTCAAAACGGCGGTTTTGGCTCGTTTGACCAATTTCTTTCTGCCCCATTTATAACCCTTAACTTTTTTCAAAAGTGTGCGGCGTTTTTTAACATGGGCGGTTCCTCTTTTTACTCTAGGCATAGATTTGTGATAAGGTGATTATTTATACAACATTAAAGATTTGATGTTCTTGGAGTCAACCTCATGGGTGCTGACGTCGCGACGTTTGTTGCGCAAAGTATTGCCCGATTCCCGAGCATTAAAATGATCCTGACCGGATTTGCGGTGCAAAATTTTATCGGTCTTGGTTCGTGTAAAACGTTTGGCTGTTGCCTGGTGGGTTTTTTGTTTGGGCATATCATTAATCTAAAATTAGCTCTTTTTATTGGTTAACACCATAGTAATTCGGCCACCCTGTCTTGTCAAGCCTTCTTCGGTGGCAATCGACAATTCCTCGTCGGCGCGCAGAGTGGAAACGAACTTACGCAACACTTCTTCGCCAAGATTGATGTGCTGACGTTCGCGGCCGCGCATAATCAGTTCAATTTTTAACTTATCACCGCGGGACAAAAACTTTTTGGCCTGTTCCAACCGAACATTAAGATCGTGTTCACCGATGCGGACTGATAAACGAACACATTTCAAATCGGTTTTTTTCTGTTGCGCCTTTTGTTTTTGCGCTTTTTTGTCTTTTTCGTATTTAAACTGGCCGAAATCCAAAATTTTGGCAATCGGCGGCGTGGCGGTCGGGTTAACTTCCACCAAATCCAAACCGGCATCGTTGGCCAAAGCCAGTGCCTCGGCCAAACTGACTTCACCGCGGCCCACGCCTTCTTCGTCAATCAGCAAAACTCGGGGCGAGCGGATCAGTTGGTTTACCTTAAAATTTTTCTCCGGCACTTGCGGCCGAAATCGTTTGTAAGTCCTACGCATATTTATCTTGCTTAATCTTAGCACAGATTTTTTAGTTTGTCCAGGGTTTATGACTAATTATAGCTAAAAACATAAAAAGCCTATTTTTTCAATAAATGGCTAATATTAAACAAAAGAAAGCCCTATTAACAAAATTGGCCGTTATAGGCCTTGACAAGATTATTAATGTGTGCTATACTACAATCATAGTTAAATAAAGGCCGATCTTTAAAAAACAATAAATATTAGTAATAAAGCGCAAATCAAAATATTTGGTTTTCGGCTTATTACTAATTATTTATTTATATTTATTTTAAGGAGACCTGACAATGAGTCAAAACACAGAATCTTCAAAATTTTCTTTTCTCACGGAATTCGCAATTACCGTGCCTAAAGATTATGACCATAACACACAATTAACAAGTTTTGCCGAAGCTAATGAGGAAAAGTTTCATTATTATAATGATGGCCTAACTGATAAAAATTTTGCCAAAGTCGGTCGCCAACTGGTTCCGGGTAAAACTTATTTGGTTAAGATTTGGAGCATTAACAACAATCAAAGAACCACTTCCAAAGAAAATCTTAAATTATTGGAAGATAATCAAGTTTTCTCTTATGGAGCACAAGGTGCATCAATAGTTTGGCAAGAAGCCAAAGATAAACTGCCTAAAGGCAAACAGTGTAACTTTTTCGATGAGAAAGACAATCTTTGGGAAGACGCCGATGGCTATCACCGCGTGCCGTACCTCGTCTGCTACTCGGACGGTGGCTTCCGCTTCGATCTCGGCTACTTTCAGTACCAGAACGTCTACTTTCAGAACGTCTGGTACGCCGGTCATTGTATTGTCGGCCTCTGCGAGTGTTGATATGAAAAATCAATTCTAAAAACAAAAATGGAGAGTTTAGCAATAGCGACTCTCCTTTAAACTACCCAAAAAACGCTTGGAAATATCTAAGCGTTTATTTTTTTATCAAAACTCGGGAACTGCTGGCGTTCTCGCCGTTTAGTCATCCCGGCGTATGCCGGCCTGCCCGTTCCGGTTCGGGCGGGGATCCAGTTTTTAAAATTAAACACAAAAAAACCGCTCCACGAGCAGTTTCTTTGTTATGCTTGCCTTCGGCTTATTTTTTAGCCGAATAGGGCTGATGCCCCACAAGCACGCTAAAATATTAGTGCGAAGTTTATCGTTTGTCAACAGTATTGACAAGTCATATTAAACGATATAACATAAGAATATATTTGGTTTCCGACAAGTGCTGGAAGCTCCGCGTCCCGATTTATATCGGGACGCTTATTTTTTATTTGAATTGGCGGACAAACAAATCAAGCAACCGGTCATAAGTGCCAACATCAAGAATGCCTTTTTTTCTTAATAAACGACGACTACTAATAGCTCGGCCTTGAGTAACATTAATCGCGCTAATTTTATCTTCAATCTCTACCACAAATTGATACCAAGGCAATGGCATTTTTACTTTTGAAGTAAGCGGCAAAATAAAACACATGTCTTTTGAATATTTTTTCAAAATAACTGCCGGCCGTTCGAATAAATCGTGCTTGCCGTCTGTTTCAAAACCGATATTTTTGCCAAAAGCTACCCACCAGATTTCTTTTTCTCGAAAATAAAGGTCGCCATTGATTTTAAAAAAATTATGGCGCATTTTATTTTTTGTCCAATCAATAAAACGTTCAATAATATTCAATAAATTAGCTTGCTCCATATTATTTACAATATAATAGCAACACAAACCTTAGAACTTTCTCCCTGCCGCTCGCTCGATCATAAACCGGACAGATTCGGCCATATTGATCGGTTCTAACAGCACTTCCGGATGCTTGTTTTGAAACACGCGAAACACTTCGTCGGCAAAAGCCTGGCCGACCATAGGTACGCGATCAAAATCAAAGACAATGTGTTTAAATTTATCCAAATTGGACAAAACCCGGCGCGCTTGCGAGCGGGAAACAAAAATCCCGCCGGTGGCATAAAGTTTAATTTTGATGCTGGTCTTATCAAACAACGGCACGCCGGCCGCGTCTTCTTTGGTGTATTGGCGAAAAATATCGTTCAAATGGCGCACCGTGTCGGTGTTGACGATAAACTCCACCCGTGTGCCGTGGATTGCCCGCGGCAGATCTTTCACAAACACGTCTTTAATTAAATTATTCACCACCAGCGCATGGCCGCGACTGGATAGAGTAAAGACATCGGCCATTTTTGAGGTAAAGAAAATCCCCTCGCCCGAATGCGAGCGCGGTTCGGTCGTCAGTTTGCCTTTGAGTAATTCATTGATGGCATCCAGCTCCGATTCCAGGTGTTTGCGCATCATAATATTATGAAAAATGCCGACGCCATTGTCTTTAATCACAAACTGCAGTTGATTTTTTTTCAGTTCCGCTTCAAATTCAATCGCCGACGACTGCGAATGCTCAATGGCATTGTTAAACATTTCCGAAAAAGCATAAGCAAAAATACTGCGGATATTTTCCGCCAGCTTATTTAATTGCGGCAAGTCGGTTTCAATCTTTTGCAAAATCTCATGTTCTTGCAGATCTTCATTTTTCACCCTCTTTTTGACGACATTAGGCTTGATGCCGGCATGCTCGGCGGCAAACTCCGGCAAAACATAAAACGCCTTGGCCGTGGAGCCTGATTTCACTAATTGGCCGTCTGCCACCAATTCTTTAACCAGCAAACTGGCATATTGGCGCGAAACTTGGAATTTCTGGACCAAATCGGCGGTTTTGATGGTCTTTTGCTCTTGGGCTAGTTGTAAAATTTGTCGTTGGTTTAACATAAAATTCTTTACAACTATCAGTATAGCAAATCGTCAAGCGGTTGTCAAGTAGTAAATTGTAGTTGTCAAGTTGTTGTCAAGTTAACAATTATTGGCTAAAAAAACAAAAAAATATCCCGACTTTCATCGAGATATTTTTGTTTGTGAGCGGGTAACGGGAATCGAACCCGTATCTCTGCCTTGGCAAGGCAATATAATAACCATTATACGATACCCGCATGGTTGGATTTTGGATTCATAATCTAAAATCCAATTTCTAAAATCCAGTTTAGTGGACCAGGTGGGAATCGAACCCACATGCCAGTTAAGGCACAACATTTTAAGTGTTGCGTGTATACCAGTTCCACCACTGGTCCAAATCCAAAATCCAATATCTAAAATCCAAAATCCAGTTCTGTGGAGATGAGGGGAGTTGAACCCCTGTCTAATAAATCTAGGTCTGCGTTTCTACAAGGATAGCTTAGTTAAAAATCTTATTATATTAGTCTTAACTAAGCGAAATCTAATATAACCAGCCATTTGGTTTTCGTCAACTCTCTCATGGCCAAAGAATTGCTTAGCCTAATAAATGACACCTGCTTGCGGCCATTAGGCATCGCCGGGCAGATGGTTGGAGCTTAAAGTTTAAGCGGCAACAGCAGCAAAAGCCGGCATTCTCACAGAGAAAGCCAACTTGCTGGATAAGTTTTTGACACTTATGATTTTTTGGCCGGTTTTAGGTGGCAAGCCAAAATGCACCCCTTGCACGCCGGCTTTGAGTTTACTATCAAAGCCCGGCATCCCCAAAGTAAGTTGAAAGTTTAAAGTTAAAAGCCTGCCCGAAATGCTGCGCATAGCGCTGCAGGCGGGTTGAAAGTCACAGACCAACCGCTTTTAGCCTTAAAGATCACTCAGTTGTTAAAAAACTTAACGGCGAGTTTTCATTAAGCTGTCTATTTTTCGCTTAAGCTCGCGTTTTTTAATCGTTTCTCGTTTATCAAACTTCTTTTTGCCTTTGCCTAGGGCAATCTCCAGTTTGATTAAACTGCCTCTAGTATAAAGTTTTAGCGGCACCAGTGTCAAGCCTTGCTCTTGGCGTTTGCCCAAAAGATGATTAATCTCCCGTTTTTTGAGCAAAAGCTGGCGCGAACGCTCCGGTTCATAATTTTCCAGCTTGCCGGCGTATTTATAACGGCCGATATGGCAGTTGATTAAATACAGTTCTTCGCGGCCATGATCGGCCGGCACCACAAAAGCGCCCTTCAGGCTGGCGAGCCCTGCCCGCACCGCTTTGACTTCGTAGCCGTGCAAAACCAGCCCGGCAGATACAGTCTCCAGGATTTCATAGTCAAACGTGGCTTTTTTGTTGATGGCTAAAGTAGGCATAGTCACATTTTAATAAAAAATCGCCCCAATGTCACATCGGGACGATTCTTATCATACAACATTAAATAATATTATGTCAAATACGTCAACCTTGTGGCAATTTAAACTTATCCAAATCGCTGACCGGAATAATCCGCTGAATATCCGACTTATAAATCATCACCGCAGTCGGCCTCAGCTCTTCGTAAATATTTAGCTCGGGCAATTGCGGCGAGGAAAAACTGACATATTCAATCTTTTTATTAAATTTGCTGCGCACTATATCCATCGCCGGGGTCAAATCAGAATCGGAACTGACCACCACGGCGACATCATAGCGGTCGTCCATGGCGCCAACCAATAAATCAGTCGCCAACTTGACGTCAATTCCTTTTTCTCTGGATTTTTGATAAGTGATTTCCGTCACGCCTTTGGCTAAAAGCTGTTGATAATCTTTAAACCGATCGTCAATTTTTATTGTTTCTATTCTGGTTCTTAATTTACTGGTTTTAATCGTCCAACCAAATCTTTCCATGCTTCTAAAAAGCTTAGTTTGATTGGACATCGCTTTAGTTGTTTCGTGATTATCCCCTTTTCCTCTGACCGTACCAATATAGAATCTTTTGCCCGGATAAACTAATTTTCTATCACCCACTAAAAATGCGGCAAATTTTTCAAAATCAAAATCAACTTCATGGCAATTAATTCTTTTTAACGCCAGATTATAAAAATTTCCGCCATCAATATAGATTTGCACTCTGTCCATATCTATGGAGTATAGCACATTTTGCCGATAAAAAAACCTGCACACGACCCCGAGAGGCAGGCGCAGGCGACTTCATGAATAATAATAGCAGATTACCAATATCTGTCAACAGAACCAATAAGCTTAAAAACATGTCAAATATTATAGTTAATTTTAGGCTAATTTTAGAGAATAAACCATAATAAGCTTGACAAGATATTTAATCTGTGTCATACTGCAATCATAGTTAAATATATTTTTGTTTCTTTAACAACGGAGTTATTATAATGATTTCAGATCAAGCTTTAACCGATATCCCTAAAATCGGGGATTCTATCAAAATTCAAAAAATTTCTTTAACCGCAAACAGCAACGTGCCAGTAGGACAATCCTATTTTGGGATATTATCATCTCTGGCTATAGGTTGCCATATTGAAGTTAAGGGTGACAAAAATCACTATAACGGTGAATATGCCGGCAAAACCATCTTAACATCAACCTCGGTAATAAAACTGAGTATTAATGAGGATGGCTCAATAAACGCAGAGACACGTACATCCACTTACAGATTGGAATTAGAAAATTCCAAATATCAAGCTATCAAACAGCAATCCACAAACAATTTTGGCAAAGAAATAGCCAGAGCAATAACTAGAGGCTTAAATAATTTCTAAACAAACCAAAAAAATCAATACAGTGTATTGGTTTACACCCCAAAGTTTTATGAAAAAACTTTAGGGGTTTTTTCTTTTTAGGCCTTTAACCGAAACGCCGCAGTCCCCTTACGGGAGACTGCGGCGAGGCGTTATTTATTTTTCCAGATTCCACCCGCCTGCAACGCTATGCGCGTAGTATTGTGGGTAGGAATTCCAGACTCCAGATTCTATTTTATGATATATTCCCTCAACTTCAACATCGCCTTCCGATTGGCAATCTGGTTGGCCAGATAATGGCGATATTCGGGCGCACGCACGTGTTCTTCCACTTTTTGATAACCGCGATAGTTGGCCAGCAATTTTTCGCGCTCCTCGTCAATTTCTTCCGGACTGACTTGCAAATTCTCAAGTTTAAACACCTCTTTGACAATCAAAGCGCTTTTGACGCGCTTCTCGGCATCGGATGCAAAATCTTTTTCCAAATCATCTGCGGTTTTATTGATGCTTGCCAGATAATCGGCAAACTTGCCGCCTTTGCGGCCGACATTTTCTTCCAGCTCAGAGAGCATCTGATGAATTTCACTATGCACCAGCGCTTCCGGCAACGGGCCGAACGTGGTTTTATCAATTATTTTTTCCAGCATTTCCACGTCTTGCTTTTGCTCGATGTCGTGCTTTTTTTCATCCATCAAGCCTTGGCGCAAATTGGTTTTTAATTCTTCCAAACTCTTTAAACCGAAATGAATCGCCAAATCGTCGTCCAGGTTCGGCCAAATGCGTTCAAACACTTGTTTGATTTTTACTTTGAATTCCACCATTTTGCCGGCCAAGTTTTTTTGAAAATGATCTTCCGGATAATGCAAAGTAAATTCATGTTCCGCCCCGGCAATCAAGCCAAGCAAATTCTGATCAAAACCTTTAACCAAATAATCTTTACCCATGACAATCGCCAAATCTTTGGCCTGTCCGTTGTCCATCGGCACGTGATCAATAAAAATATCGATATCGGCGATGACTTTGTCGCCCTCAATCACCGGCCGGATAACCGCCGCTTCTTTGACTTGCGCTTCGCGCAGATAATCCAGGGCGCCAGCCAAATCTTTATCTTCAATTTTCACTTCGGCTTTGGATAGGCTAATATTTTTATAATCCGGCAATTTTATTTCCGGCAATAAATCTACCACAATTTTAAATTCCAGCGGATTATTGGGTGCCAATTTGGTCAAACTGACTTGCGGCTGGCCCAAAAATTCCTCTTTAACTTCTTGTTCCAGAATTTCGTCTAGTTTTTTGTTAACCAAAAGTCTTGCCGACTCTTCCAAAATCGTCATCTCGCCCACTTCTTTGGCCACCATTTCATAAGGCGCTTTGCCCGGACGAAAACCGGTCACTTTGACTGATTTGCCAACAACCTCTAAACCTTTATCGATAAACGGTTTAAACTCGTCCCAAGACATCTCCACGGCTAATTCTAGTTGTGAGGCAGGTAATGTTTTTTTATCTATATTCATAACTATTAATTACTACAAATACAAATCACCCAAATATACAAATAGTGCATAAAATGTAGACTTGTATTTGTAAAGATTCTTATTCTATATTTAATATTCTTAAAAATTTGACATCCTTGGAGGTGAAATTAATCAGTATGGCCAGTTGTAAACCGGAAGCAGCTAAATACTTTTTAGCTTGCGTTATATTGCCCCTAGGAAAATAGTCACCCTTTTTCAGCTCAATAATAATACAATTCTCAACCAAAAAATCATAATAATATCTACCGATAATTTTATCGTTGATTATTAACTCGTGCGGAACCTGCTGACGGAAATTAATGTTCTTTATTCTTAATAATTCCGCCATTGCTTTTTGATAATGCTTTTCTTGATGACCGGAGCCAAGCTGGTTATAAGCATCAAAGGCAGATCCGACAATATTAAAACTTAGTTCCTTAAATAAACAACTCCCCTCCTCCGTATGTTTATTTAGAATTATTTGTATATTTGGGTGATTTGTATTTGTAGTAATTATTTTTTTACACCAATAAACCCACAATCAACAACGCAATAATATTGACAATCTTAATCATCGGATTAATCGCCGGGCCGGCCGTGTCTTTATAAGGATCGCCGACCGTGTCGCCGGTCACCGCCGCTTTGTGCGCGTCCGAACCTTTGCCGCCATGATGGCCGGCTTCAATATATTTCTTGGCATTGTCCCAAGCGCCGCCGCCGGAAGTCATGGAAATCGCCAAGAACAAACCGGTGACAATCGTGCCGATCAACAAACCGCCCAAAGCCAGCTTGCCTAAAAAGATACCAACAAGGATCGGCACCACCACCGGAATTAAGGCAGGGATTATCATTTCTTTAATCGCCGCTTTGGTGACAATATCAACCGTGCGGCCATAATCCGGTTTATCCGTACCGGTCATGATGCCCGGTTTGGTTTTGAACTGATGACGCACATCAGCCACCACCGATCCGGCCGCGCGACCAACCGCCTGCATGGCCAAAGCCGCAAAATAATAAGGCAACATGCCGCCCAAGAACAAGCCGGCCAAAACATAAGGATCATTAATTGAGAAAGTGGTCAGATGGCTGGCATAAGTAAAATCGGCAAACAAGACCAGCGCCGCCAAAGCCGCCGAACCGATGGCATAGCCCTTGGTCACCGCCTTGGTCGTATTGCCGACCGCATCCAACGGATCGGTCACATTGCGCACATCCTCGCCCATTTCCGCCATCTC
The DNA here is from genome assembly GCA_903897785.1 of Candidatus Falkowiibacteriota bacterium. GTDB lineage: Bacteria > Patescibacteriota > Patescibacteriia > Patescibacteriales > Patescibacteriaceae > CAIUCZ01. The sequence goes on along the minus strand of CAIUCZ010000031.1, from coordinate 2,667 downwards.
GGCGATACCGCCGGCATTATCGGTAATCGGGCCATAAGCATCAATCGTAATAATAATGCCGGCCATCGATAACATCGCCATCGCCGCTACGGCAATACCATATAAACCGGCCAAAGTATGAGCCGCCAAAATCGATAAAACAATGACAATAATCGGCAAAGCGGTCGCCTTCATCGATACGGCCAAACCGGCAATGACATTGGTGCCGTGACCGGTGACCGAGGCATCGGCAATATCTTTAACCGGCTGATAATCAGTCGAAGTATAATACTCGGTAATCACCACCATCGCCGCCGTCACCAACAAACCGACCAAAGCAGACAGATAAATATTAATCGCGGCAAAAGAGGCATTATTGGCCATAAAATAATTGGTCAAAGGATAAAACGCGATCGCCGCCAAAACACCGGCGACAATCAAACCTTTATACAAAGCCGACATAATCTTTTTATCGCGGCCCAACCGAATAAAATAAACCCCGACAACGGAAGCGATAATTGAAACCGCGCCCAATAGCAAAGGATAGCGAATGGCATTGGTAAAACCGGGCAACAATAGCGAACCCAACAACATCGTGGCAATTAAAGTGACGACATAAGTTTCAAACAAATCGGCGGCCATGCCGGCGCAATCGCCGACGTTATCACCGACGTTATCGGCAATGACGGCCGGGTTGCGGGGGTCATCTTCCGGAATATTAGCTTCCACTTTACCGACCAAATCCGCGCCCACGTCCGCCGCTTTGGTAAAAATACCGCCGCCTAGACGGGCAAAAATGGAAATTAACGAACCGCCAAAGCCCAAACCGACCAAAGCGTGAATATCATGCGTAATAAAATAAAAACCGGCGGTGCCCAAAAGTGCCAATCCGGCCACCAAAATTCCGGTCACCGAACCGCCGACCACGGCCACGCGCAAAGCTTTGTTTAAGCCGCCCTTGGCCGCTTCCGCGGTGCGCACATTGGCTCGGACCGACACATTCATGCCGACATAACCGGCCAAGGCCGATAAAATCGCACCAACCAAAAAGCCGGCGGCCGTTGTCCAGCCCAAATGCGGCACAAACCCGATGATTAAAAATAAAACCACGGCTACTATGGCGACAGTTTTATACTGACGATTTAAAAACGCCTTGGCCCCTTGTTGGATCGCCCGTGAGATACTTTGCATTTTCTCGTTACCGGCCGGGAGATTAAAAATCTGTCGGCTGTAAATAACGCCATACAAGATAGCCAGCGCACTAGCGCCAAAAATCAATAACATTGACCACATAATTTTGCAGATTAGTTTATTTTTAATTATACCGCCGTGTTGTAGTCTCCCTTTGTATCGCCGGAGTTTTAGCGAAGGCGGACGAAGGTGACTACAACACTCTTTAAGACCGTCGTAGTCCTCGATGATTACATCGAGAGACTACGACGGGGCGGGTGGATTTATTTTTAATTTTTAATTTCTTCAGACTCCTCGACAGCTTCAACTTCATCTTTTACTTCCGGTTCTTCGGTTGATTCAGTAACCACTTCCTTATGCGCGCCTAAAATATCTATTTTATAACCGGCCAAACGCGCGGCCAAACGAACATTCTGCCCGTCTTTGCCGATTGCCAAAGATAATTGATCATCGGCCACCACCACATCGGCGCGATGATTATCATAATCAAGCTTGACGCTGCTGATTTTGGCCGGCGACAAAGCGTTGGCAATAAACTTTTCCAATTCTTCGCTGTATTCGATAATATCAATTTTTTCGCCACCCAGTTGGCTGATAATCGTTTGGATGCGCGAACCGCGCTGGCCGACGCACGAGCCAACCGGATCGATATTGTCATTGCCCGCCCAGACCGCCACTTTGCTGCGCGCCCCGGCTTCTCGGGCGACCGCTTTGATTTCCACCAAACCGTTGGCGATTTCCGGGATTTCCATGGCAAATACTTTTAACAATAAGTCTTCGGCGGTACGCGATAAAATAATTTCCGAACCGCGCATGCCGGAACGGACAGATTTGATAAAAAAATCAAATTTTTGACCGGGAAAATAACGTTCACTGCGGATCTGGTCTTCCGGCAATAAAACACCGGTCGCTTTGCCCAAATCGACCAAAACCAAACGCTCTTCTTTGCGTTGAATGACGCCGCTGACAATCTCGCCTTCTTTATCTTTATATTCATTAAACACCATATCGCGCTCAGCTTCGCGCAATTTCTGGACAATCACCTGCTTGGCGGTTTGCGCCGCCATACGGCCGTATTCATCTTTGGTTTCCAACTCGGTTTTGATTTCATCGCCGATTTGCGCGTCCGCTTTGATCAACAAAGCGTCCTTTAACTGCAAATCAGTCTTGGGGTTAAAGCGTTTCTTCTCTTCCCCTTCGACCCCTTCGACAGGCTCAGGATCAACCGGTACGATTACGTTGCCTGCTTCGTCTAATTCTTCTTCCGGCAAATCTTCGACGACAATTTTCTCGTCGTAAACCTTTGATTTATTGGTTTCCGGGTTATAATTAACTTTGATGTTTTGATTCTTTTCGCCGTAATCTTTGCGATAAGCTGCCGCCAGAGCCGACTCAATCGTGGCAATGACCGCTTCATAGGACAGGCCCTTTTCTTCACAAACTTGTTTAATGGCGTTAGTTATTTCAGACATAAAGATAAATTAAAAATTATAAATT
>CAIUCZ010000030.1 GCA_903897785.1 Candidatus Falkowiibacteriota bacterium | reverse complement strand
TCCACCCCTATCATTCGTTAGTCTCAAATTTTTTTGCCATAATAATGTAAACAACGCTGATGATTCTTACATTTATAACTAAACCGTCAGTTATAATACATAAACTTAATCTTAGATTTATGGAATTAAGAATAAAAGCCACTAATCTTGAATTAACTCCCGCTTTACGTTCTTACATTACGGAAAAGTTTTTCGGCTTGGAGAAATATTTAGGTTCAATTGAGGCTAGTCATTGCGACGTGGAGGTGGAGCTGACGACACATCATCATCACAAAGGCGATATTTTTCGCGCCGAAGTTAATCTGGATGTGCCGCACACTTTATTGCGCGTGGAAAAAACCGAAAGCGATTTGTATAAGGCGATCGACAAGGTCAAAGATCATTTAGTGGAAAATCTGACACGATATAAGGGGCGAGTTAGTGGTAAGTAGTTCGTAGTTTGTAGAAAATTCATTACAAACTAGTGAGGTTATGCGTATGCTAAATAAATTAATTAACAATTTAAAGGTTGTTTAGTTTAAAATATGTTTTTTTTAAGGAGGCGCTCACTACAAACTACAAGCTACAAACTACAAACTAGTAAAGGCTTTACTCTAGTCGAAATCCTGGTCGTCATGGCGGTGATTGCCATTTTGGCGACTTTTGTCGCCCGAAGTTTTACCGGTTCCAAACAAAAAGCACAAGACGCGCGGCGCTTGACCGACATTAAAAATATCGCCACCGCCTTGGAAAGATATTATAACCAAAACGACGGCTATCCGGCGGCGATTACCGCCGGCCAGGCTTTGAAAAATCCCGGCGGCACGGTGACTTATTTATCGTTGGTCCCCGGCGATCCGACAAACGGTGCGGCTTATTATTATACCGCCACCGGCACGACTTATTCTTTGGCTTATTATTTGGCGGTCGGCTCCGGCTCCGGCTCCGGCCAGGCGGCGGGATTGTATGCGGCTACGCCCGGTCAAGTCGCTTTATACCAGGGCGCTTGCCCGGCCGGCGGCTGCGTTATGCCCGCCGCGCCTTGCGTGCCAAACTGCACAGGCAAAGCCTGCGGTTCTGACGGTTGCAGCGGCTCTTGCGGCACTTGTTCCGGCACATCTGATACTTGTACGGCCGGAGTTTGTAAATGCGGTGGCGCAAGCGCTTGTTCGGCTTGGCAAACTTGCACGACCGGCTCTTGTGCGCAGGACAGCTACACCAAGCTATTATTGCATTTTGAAAATAATTTAACCGATAGCTCTGTGAATAATAAGACGGTGACTGACTATAACACGGTTGATAACGCGACAACTTATGAATTTGGCGCGCATTCCCGATATTTTAATGGTACAAGTGCTTATTTAACTGTTCCAGATAGCGCCGATTGGAATATGACTTCTGATTTTACGATTGATACTTGGATTTATTTACCGGCAATAAATGCGAGCGGTTATGCCTTTATTGCTTCACATAATCATAGTAATTCAACCAATAGATTGCTTTTTACAATCTATTCAAGCACTGGAACAAGTTATAATAATCTGATATTTTATCTTCAGACATCCGGAAGTTATGTTGTAAGTCTTGATACAGGCATTATAACTAATTTAGTAACTTTAAATACTTGGCATCATATTGCTGTTGTTCGTAATGGTAATGTTTGGAATTTATATCTTGACGGAGTATCAAAAGCAACACAAACAACAAATCCTACAATAACAGATTTAAACGGCGTATTTGTAATCGGCGAAGATATGGAAAACGGCATTCCGCAAGGAAGAAATTTGGGAGGATATATGGATGAATTTAGATTCTCCAAAGGCATTGCTCGTTGGACCGCCACCTTTACTCCGCCAACCGCGGCGTATTAGCTTTAGCTGTTTATTAGCAAATTTGCCAATAGAAAGAATTGAAATGTTAAAAATATTCGGTATTACCAAGAATAGGTTTATTTGCTACGTTTATGTCAGATAGTTGTTAAAAATAACAAGCAAAAGATATGAAAAGCGGTGTTGGTTATAATTCATTTGAGATTTTAGTTAAAAATAACCCAAAACAGAAATGAACTATTAGGATTCGCCAAAATTTCTTCTCGGGGGTGCTACGGCTCCGCCATCAAGGTTATTCTGCTATTTTGGTTATTGGGGCGGGGGCTATGGCACCTTCAAAAATTTTACTCAAGCCTGACGACAAAGAAAGAATTTTAAGCTTTAAAAAATACATTGAGCAGAGATTAAAATAGTGCTATCATAAGGAGGTATGGAAATAAAATCGGTTAATTCGAAAAAAGCGTTTACTCTTTTGGAGTTGATCGTCGTCATCGCCATCATCGGTTTGCTGGCGACTTTGGTTTTGGTGATGACCGGACCGGCCAAATCGCGCAGCCGCGACGAAAGACGTTTGACTGACATCAAGAATATCACGACCGCTCTGGAGCTTTATAAACAAAATAACAACGGCCTTTATCCGACGACCCTGGCCGTGGTGCCCGGTTCGCCCTTGTCGGACAGCGCTGTCATTTATCTGGCGTCAATGCCGCACGATCCAAACTACAGCGCCAACAACACCGGCACGGATTATGTTTACAAACAGCTCAACAACGGCGTCAGTTATACTTTGTATTTTTCTTTGGAAAAGCAAGCAAGCGCTTACACGTCCGGTCTAAACGTGGCTGCGCCGGGATCTTTGATTTCCGCTTGCACTGACAGTTGCGTGGCCAACGCTTCGCCTTATTCTTGTACTACCGCTTCCAGTACTTGTTCGTCGCTTGGTTATTCTTGTGGCGCGCCGGTTGATCCGTGCAATCACACTTTGAGCTGTGGCACTTGCTCCGGCAGCACGGACACTTGTTCGGCTTATGTTTGCAAATGCGGCAGTGCGCCGGCATGCTCCGGTATGACCGACACCTGCACCACCGGCAGTTGCTATTGCGGCGGCGGATCAACAACCTGTTCGGCCACGACCAGTGACGCTTGCACGGCCGGAGTTTGTAAATGCGGTGGCGCAAGCGCTTGTTCGGCTTGGCAAACTTGCACGACCGGCTCTTGTGCGCAGGACAGCTACACCAAGCTATTATTGCATTTTGACAATAGTACTCTTGATAGTTCTGTGAATAATAAGACGGTGACTGACTATAGCACGGTTGATAACGCGACAACTTATAAATTTGGCGCGCATTCCCGATATTTTAACGGGACTTATTTTAAGTTGAGTGCAGATTCTGACTTTGATTTTGGAACCAATGATTTTACGATTGATTTATGGTTTTATAAAACCTCAACGCAAACTTGGCAGTGTTTATTGTCTAATTATGATAACACCAACGGCTCCAACTATATGAATTTTTATTTGACAAACGGTTCTGGAAAGGTGGCGTGGGATGACAGAGTGACAGGCGGGCCGGGCGAGAATTACTTGGTTGGCAATAGCGTCTTGAGCACTAATGCCTGGTACCACCTTGCTGTTGTCAGATATAACGGGACATCGACATTATATATAAATGGTGTCCCGCAAAATGGCACCGGCACAGTACATGCTAATAATAATTTGGCTTACAATCATTGGATTTACAGCGGATACCAGTATGGAGATGCCACAACCTACCTGCGCGGCTATATGGACGAGCTTCGTATTTCCAAAGGCATTGCTCGCTGGACCGCCACCTTTACTACGTCAACCGCGGCGTATTAGCCGCTAGCCAGTAGTTGGCAGTTTGTAGTGAGTAGAAAATTAATACTATAATCATCAATAACTAAAGCTGTAAACTACAAAACAAAATATGTCTTTGAAAAATTACAAGTTTGCCTATCATCAACCGAAAAACGGCTTGCCCTGCGTAGCACAGCGAAGCATGGGGTTTACTTTGTTGGAATTGGTTGCCGTTATTTTTACGGTCGCCATTTTGTCGATTTTGTTGTGGCTGTCCACTTTTTCCACCAAAAGCAACGCTCGCGACCAGCGGCGCTTGTCCGATATGAGCGGTTTGGCTTCGGCGCTGGAGCTTTATCGCCAAAACAACAATCATCGCTATCCGGGCGATTTGGCGCCGGGCCAGCCGCTCAAAGACGCTCTCGACACTTATATGGCGAGCATGCCGCATGATCCGAATTTTGTCGGCAATACGACGACGGATTATTATTACAAACAGACTAACTGCGGCAACGGTTATGCTTTGTATTTTTCTTTGGAAAACAAGCAAGACAATTTGCAACCTGGCCTGGTCATGGAAACGGCCGGCGGGGACGTGGTTAATTGCACCGGCGATTGTCAGACCAACGAGTTTGTCGCCTGGCAACCGGCAACTTGTCAATATCAGTATGCTTGCGGCACGATTGACGACGGTTGCGGCCGGCAAGTGGCTTGCGGTCCGGATAACGGCAAATGCGAGGTTGGCGACGATTGTTCGGCTTATCAATGCGTGCCGGATATCAACACGACTTATTTGGCCAATTTTGACACCAGCCTGGCCGGCATTGTCAGTTCGACGCCGCTGGTTTATCAAAAGTTTAATTCGGCGGCGCCGGCGTGGTATGTGACCGGCGGTTGCATGAAAGCTTCCATGGGCAAATATGTGTTTAATCATTACGCTACATCTACTTTTTCTTATTATTCTCCGTTCGGCCAAGACGATTTTGTGATTGATTTTTGGGCTCATCTGAACAGCGCTGATCAGCAAGCGCAAACATTGTTCTCTCAAATGAATGAAGCCAATACGACAGCGGTTATGTCGGCTCAATATTACCAAGGCGTAATCACTTGGAATATTACTGATACCGAGGGCGGCTATTACAATCTAACAACCGGCAATTTAGATATCGGCGACAGCTGGCACCATCTGGCTTTTGTGCGGAGCGGTCAAATGCTGTATCTTTTTGTCGACGGGGTGCAACAGGCTATGGTCGACACCGCCAACCCTTCTTTTGTTATTGTGCCGGATTTGGTTGATTTTCTGCCTGATAGCAGTTACTTTGGACCAAGATGGGAAAATCAATGGCAGAGTAGAATTGATAATCATTATTCTCCCGATCATCATAGTTTTCGAATTGGACAAGCAATAGATTCCTCCAATGCTTACCCTCTTTATTTTGAGGAATTTAGAGTTTTGCAAAGCACGAATAACAACTGGACCGGCGGAGCGAACGGCCATAAATATTTTGATCCGCCGACCGGTGCCTATGCCAATTCTTATCTACTTACCAGCGACACCAGCACCGCCCTGCTTCTGCATGTCAATAACGGAACGGCGACCTATGGGCAGAAGATACCGGCGTATGGCAGTAATGCTTCTAGACATTATAGCTCTTCAATTTCCAACACCCCTTTGGTTGATTTATTGTTACTGTATTCATATACCTGTGATGGCGGCAAAAATTTTATTAGTATTTCCAGCCAATATTCAGGCTTTGTGTTGGGTAATTATGCCACTTTAAATAACTCAAACGATATTGGTTCCGGTGCTTATATCAAAACTCCAACCGAATCGACCAACCCGGCTACCGCCGTCTTTGGCTCCGGTATTGCTTGGTTTAATGACGATTCTTATTTCACGCTTGCGAGCAGCAACAATGCTTATAATTTTGGCAAAAATGATTTTACGATTGATTTTTGGGCCGCCTTGGAAAATAGTCAACGCTACGACGAGGCGGTGATTAGCCAATATGAGAACGCCGATAATTATTGGACACTTTCTCATAAGGCGGACGGCACATTAAAATATGTAAATGTGGCCAATGGAAGTAAGGTAAACTTTACTACTCATGCTCTTGACGAGCTGGCTACAATACTGACCTGGAATCATTATGCCATTGAAAGAAGCGGTAATAATATCTATTTGTTTTTTAACGGCCTAAAAGTTGGCAATGCCGACGTCGGGAATCGAGATTTGGGCAACACCGCTCCTTTGGAAGTCGGCGCGTTTAACGGACAAAGTCCGGTTTGGGGCGGCGGAATTGACGAGTTACGCGTTTCCAATGTTGCTCGCTGGCCGGAAACCGGTTTTAATCCGCCCAAAAGACCTTTTTAGACTTTGACGGCGAAGGCGGTGCTTTGCTTTTTGAGTTGCGGTTTGTCGGCGGTTATCTTGCATTTTTCAAATTTAGTCGTATAATAGCACCAGATATTTATTTATGGATAAGAAAAAATTAGCCAAATTAAAAAAGTATTAAAAAAGCAAGGGGTTAAAAGCGCCGGCTTGTTTGGTTCGTTTGCGCGCGGTGAAGCGACAGCCAAAAGTGACATTGATTTGTTAATAGATTTTGGCAAAGGCAAAACTTTGTTTGATTTGGCCGGATTAAAATTCGCTTTGGAAGATGAAATGGGCCGGAAAGTTGATCTGGTGACAAAGAACGCCTTGCAGCCGGCCATCAAAGCCTTTGTGATGAAAGATTTGGTTAAAATTATATGACTTTAAGCATCAAACAAAAGAAGGATAATATTAAATATTGGCTGAACGGCACTGCGCATGATTATGATATCTATTTATCGTTAAAAAAGAACAAAAAATATAGCGGCGCTTTATTCTTTGGCTACCTTGTTTTGGAAAAATTGTTGAAGGCTATAGTTGTTGAAGTCAGCGAAGAATATGCGCCAGGAATACACGACTTGGCATATTTGACAGTGTTGGCCAAATTAATTTTGCCGAAAGACGAATTGTTGATATTAAAGCAAATTAATTCTTTTAATATGAGCACCAGATATCCTGACGAAAAAAATGATTTTTATAAAATTTGCACTGCCGGATTCGCTAATAAATATTATAAAGAAATTGAAAAAATGTATAAAAAATTATGTCAGTTACAGAAGTTAAACAAATAGTCGCTACTTATGGTAATCAGTTAAAGAAAAATAAATTCCCGGTCAGCGGAGTTTATCTTTTTGGTTCTTATGCTACGGGCAAGGCGCAAAAAAATAGCGATATCGATTTGGCCGTTGTCGGCAATTCCCACAAAAAATATTGGGATATTATTACTATTTTAAATAAGGCGAGTTTGGATGTCGACGTCAGGATAGAGCCGCATTACTTTAACGTAGCTGATTTTTATAACAATTCCAGTGTTCTGGCCGGTGAAGTTCATCAGACCGGCATTGAAATTAAATTATAGCCAACGCTTGCATTTTTCAATTTTTAATCGTATAATAGCACCAGATATTTAATTAATCCGGTGCTGTTTTTATTGAATTTTATGCTTAATCTGGGTAAAATTTTTGGTGATCCGAATGCCAAAGTGATCAAAAGTCTGGAACCGACCATTGCCGGCATCAATAGCTTTGAGGAAAAGTTTAAAAACCTGAAAGATGAGGAATTTGCAGAAATTACCGCTAATTTTCGGGGAAAACTTGGGGTAAGCAAAGAAAATGACAAGTTTGTCAATAGCAAAACCCAAGAAGAAGAAAATAAAATTTTAGACGAGATTGCGGCCGAAGCCTTTGCCGCCATTCGCGAAGCGGCGCGTCGCGTTTTGGGCCAGCGCCATTATGACGTCCAATTGGTCGGCGGTTTGATTTTACATCGCGGTGAAATTGCCGAAATGAAAACCGGTGAGGGCAAAACCTTGGTCGCCACTTCGCCCTTATATTTGAACGCCTTGACCGGCCGCGGCGTGCATTTGATTACGGTTAATGATTATTTATCGCGTGTCGGTGCCGGCTGGATGGCGCCGGTTTATCATTTTTTAGGTTTATCGACAGCGGTCATTGTTCATGAAGCGGCTTATCTTTATGATCCGGAGTTTACCGATGAAAATCAATTCGACGAACGCTTGCAACATTTCAAACCAATCACGCGCCGGGCGGCTTATCTGGCCGACGTGCTTTATGGCACTAACAACGAATTTGGCTTTGACTATTTGAAAGACAATATGGTCTATGCCGAAGAGCAGATGGTTCAGCGCGATTTGAATTTTGCCATTGTCGATGAAGTCGACTCGATTTTAATTGATGAAGCGCGCACGCCGTTGATTATTTCTGCTCCGGCCGAAAAATCGACTGACAAATATTATAAATTTGCCCAGCTGGTGCGCTTGTTGGAAGAAACCAAAGATTACACGGTCGATGAAAAATTGCGCGCCGTCTCTTTAACCGAAGCCGGCATCAGCCGCATGGAAAAAGCGCAGAATGTAGAGAACCTTTATATTTCCGGCGGGGTCAAAGAATTACATCACCTGGAGCAAGCACTCAAAGCCGAAGTATTGTTCCGTCGCGACAAAGATTATGTCGTCAAAGACGGCGAAGTGATTATTGTCGATGAGTTTACCGGCCGCATGATGTATGGCCGCCGCTATTCCGAAGGTTTGCATCAGGCGATTGAAGCCAAAGAGGGGGCCAAGATTCAGCGCGAGTCGCGCACCTTGGCGACGATTACTTTTCAAAATTATTTCCGCATGTATCACAAGCTGGCCGGTATGACCGGGACGGCCATGACCGAAGCGGAAGAGTTTTATAAAATTTACAAACTGGACACCGTGGCCATTCCGACCAACAAAGCTGTGGCCAGAAAAGATAAAAATGATTTGATTTACGCCACGGAGCTGGGCAAGTACAAAGCGGTGATTGCGGAAATAAAAGAACGGCACCAAAAAGGCCAGCCGGTGTTGGTCGGTACGATTTTTATCGAGAAAAATGAGTTGCTGTCCGAACTGCTCGAGCGCGAGGGCATCAAACCGCAAATTTTGAATGCCAAGCTTCACGACAAAGAAGCGCAGATTATCGCCCAAGCCGGCCAACCGGGCGCGGTGACCATCGCCACCAACATGGCCGGCCGCGGCGTCGATATTATTTTGGGCGGCACGCCGTTTGACCAAGCGGCGCACGACCAAGTAGCGGCGGCCGGCGGCTTGCACGTCATTGGTACCGAACGCCATGAATCGCGGCGCATTGATAATCAGTTGCGCGGCCGTGCCGGACGCCAAGGCGATCCGGGTTCTTCGCAGTTTTATGTCTCCATGGAAGATGATCTGATGCGCATTTTTGGCGGCGAGCGGATGAAGGGTTTGATGACGACGATGAAAATTCCGGAAGATATGCCCGTGGAAAACCGGATGATTTCCAAGTCGATTGAGTCGGCACAAAAACGCGTCGAGGGCAACAACTTTGATATCCGTAAAAATTTGGTGGAATACGATGACGTCATCAACAAACACCGCGAAGCGATTTATAAACGCCGCCGCGAATTATTGGCGGTCATCGGCCCGGATTTGAAACCGGTCTCCGCAGAGGCCGCGGAGAAGTTAAATCAAGAAATCTTAAACAGTTTGGAACAAGAAATTGAGCAGGTGGTCAGTTTGCATACCCAAGCGGAGTTTATTAAAGATTGGAATTTGGCCGAGCTTTATCAGACGGTCAAAACAATGATGCCAGTGCCGGAGCAAACAAAAATTGATCTGGAAAAATTGGCCGGAGAAAATCACAAACTGGATAAGGCCAAAATTCGCACCATGATTATCGAAAATTTGACGGCCGTGGCCAAAGATAATTATCAACAGGTAGTGGAAATCGCCCGGGCGGCCGGCGCCGACTGGCCGCGTATCGCCCAGTCGTTATTGTTGCGTGCTTTGGACGAGTTGTGGGTGGAACATCTGGAAATGATGGACCATTTGCGCCACGGCATCGGTTTGCGCGGTTATGGCCAACGCGACCCTTTGGTTGAATACAAAAAAGAATCTTTCCGCCTGTATCATGAGCTCAACGACTTGATTGCCAAGCAAGTGGCTTATACGATTTTTAAAGTTTTCGATCCGAGCATGATGACGATTCGCTACCAAGAAGCACCGACCGAATTTTCCGGCAAAGCCAAGGAAGTGCATCAAGAAGCCGGCGTCTTTGGCCAAGCGACCGAGCGTCAAGCGCCCGAGCTTTCCGGCAAAGTTAAAAATGAGCAAGGCGATAAAGTCGGGCGCAATGATCCGTGCCCATGTGGCAGCGGATTGAAATATAAAAAGTGCCACGGGAAGTAAAATTAAAAATTAAGAATTAAAAATTAAAAATTTTCGTCCAGCGCTAGTCCCGCCAAAACTTACTGCCTAACTAATTATATGAAGCGTAGTCAAATCGTTTTTCTCTTTATTGTTATTTTTTTACTTTTAGCTTTGTTTGTTTTTCGTTTGTTGCCGCTGGCGCGCCATCCGGAGGCCGGCCAATCGACAATTTCAACCACAACCACAGTTGCGACCACGACCGTGGCCACGACGACGGCAACGACGACCACGGTCGCCACTTTGACGGTGCAAACTCCGGTTGCCAACAGTCTGGTTAAAAGTCCGCTGGAGATTAGCGGTCAAGCGCCGGGCAATTGGTTTTTTGAAGCGGTTTTTCCGATTGAATTGCAAGACGCGTCCGGTAAAGTTTTAGTCCGTAGCCAAGCGCATGCGCAAACGGATTGGATGACGGATGAAATGGTGTCTTTTAGCGCAAAATTGGAATTTAAAGCTTGGTCGGCTATCAGCGGTAAATTGATTTTACATAATGATAATCCGTCCGGTTTGCCGGAGAAGGCGAAATCTGTTGTGGTGCCGGTCAGATTCAAATAGCTTGATTTTTTTTACCCCATAGCTTAAACTTTGAATATCTTATAATTTTGTAATAATTTAACTAAAAAAACCAACAAAAGTTGGCGGCCGATTTTGCCGTCGGCTTTGCGCAAATTTATGTCCGACAGCACTCTCTACCGCATGTTCCACCCCAAAGCTAAAGGCAAGGCTTGGTGGGCGTTTGTTTTAATTATTATTTTGACTATTGCCGGAGCTTTGATTGTATTTGGCGATCAATACGATTCTTTTGCCAAAAAAATCGGCGGCTGGTTACCGCAAGTGCCGACGACGCCATTTCATTTGGGTTTGGACTTGCTCGGCGGCGCGCAGTTGACTTACAAAGCCGATGTTTCGGCCGTACCAATGGCCGATCGCACGGCGGCGGTGGACGGTGTGCGCGACGTGATTGAAAAGCGCGTCAATGTTTTGGGCGTGTCCGAACCGCTGGTCAATGTGACCACGGCGCCAAACGGCGAGTATCGGATTGACGTCGAATTGGCCGGCGTCAAAAACACTAACGACGCGATTAACGAAATCGGCAAAACACCGTTGCTGGAATTCAGAGAAGCCAATAATAATCCTTCCAGAACTTTGACGGCGGCGCAACAAAAAGAAATGACTGATTATAACGCCCAGTCGCAACAAAAAGCGACGGCGATTTTGGGTAAGTTGATTTCCGGCGGCGATTTTGCGGCCATGGCCCGGCAGTATTCGGAAGACGACACGACGCAAGCCAAGGGCGGGGAATTAGGTTTTATTAATTTGGATAATTATCCGGGAATTGCCAAAGCGGTGCAAAGCACGCCGATCAACAGTTTTAGCAAAGATTTGGTCAAAACTGCCAACGGCGATGAGATTGTTAAAGTCGAAGCAACCAGGCCGGCTAAAGAAGACCAGGCGGCGCATATTTTAATTTGCTATACCGGCATTGCCAATTGCGATAGCGGCTTGTCCAAAGATGAAGCCTTGGCTAAAATTCAAGATTTGAAAAAACAGGCGACCGCCAAGAATTTTAAAGACTTGGCCAAGGCCAACTCCACTGATCAAGGCTCGCGCTCCAATGGCGGCGAACTCGGTTGGTTTGCGCAAGGGGCCATGGTTAAAGAATTTAACGATAAAGTGTTTGCCATGAAGGTCGGCGAGATTTCCGATCCTGTGCTAACGGCGTTTGGCTATCATTTGATTTATAAAGAAGCCGACAAGCCGGTGACTGAATATCAAGTGGCGCATATTTTTATTAAAACCAAAGGCGTTGATGATATCTTGGGCCCGGCCAGTCCGTGGAAAAATACGGAATTGTCCGGTAAAGATTTGCAACGCGCCAGTTTGCAGTACGACAACACCGGCCTGCCGGAAATTTCTTTGGAGTTTACCGGCGACGGCGCCAAAATGTTTGGCGATATCACCGGCCGCAACGTCAATAAACAAGTGGCGATTTTTTTGGACAATCAATTAGTCAGCGCGCCGACGGTCAATGAAAAAATTACCGGCGGCAAAGCGGTTATCTCCGGCAAGTTTACTTTGACCGAAGCGCAAAGTATGGTTAAAGACTTGAACGGCGGTGCTTTGCCGGCGCCGATTACTTTATTGAATCAGCAAACGGTTGGTGCCACTCTGGGCCAAAAATCGGTTGACGACAGCTTGCTGGCCGGCTTGATTGGTTTGGCGATTGTCGCCTTGTTCATGATTATTCGTTATCGCTTGCCCGGCGTTTTGGCGGTCTGCGCTTTGACGGTTTATAGCCTGCTCTCTTTGTCCGTCTTCAAATTGTGGCCGGTGACCATGACCTTATCCGGCATTGCCGGGTTTGTTCTGTCGGTCGGTATGGCGCTTGATGCCAACATTTTGATTTTTGAACGCATGTTGGAAGAGTTGCGCTGGGGCAAGAGCTTGAAAGAAGCTGTCACCGAAGGCTTTTCCCGCGCTTGGCCGTCGATTCGCGACGGTAACTTTAACACGATTATCGTCTGCCTGGTCTTGATGCAATTCTCCACCAGCGTCTTGAAAGGTTTTGCCATTACTTTATTGCTGGGTGTTTTGATCTCGATGTTTACCGCTATCGTCGTGACGCGGAACTTTTTGAAGCTGATTCCGGAACAATGGCTGGAAAAAAATCACTGGTTGATCGGTTCGAAAAAGAGATCACAGAGTTAGATTGCTAACTTTTAACTTTCAACTTTTAACTTTTAACTCTTATGTACAAGATCATTCAAAACAGAAAAATTTGGTTGTCTATCTCCGGCGTTTGTTTAGCCATTGCCTTAATTGCGATTTGTTTGTGGGGTGTCCGTCCCGGAATTGATTTTACCGGCGGCAGTTCGTTGGAGGTGCAGTTTGTCGGACAAGTGCCAGGCACGGATCAGATCAAGGCCGCGGTAACGCCTTTGAATTTGCAAAGTTTTACTTCACAGCCGACCGGCAGCAACGGTTTGATTTTACGTTTTCAGAACACGGATGAAGCGACGCATCAAGCCGTGCTTAAAGCTTTGAACAAACTGGTCGCGCCTGTCGCCTCGGCCAATACGCCAAAAGCGCAAGACATCAAAGTGCAACCGGTCAACGGCCAATCGGCTGTCGGCGCCGTGACAGTGGAAACGCAGGCCGCCAGCAGTACGCCGGCGGCGGTGACTGAATTGCAATTTTCGGCGGTCGGTCCGTCGATCGGCAGTGAACTGACGCGCAACGCGGTTGATTCGATTCTTTTGGTTTTGCTGTTGATTATTATTTATATTGCTTACGCTTTTCGTAAAGTGTCCAAGCCGTTGCCGTCCTGGAAATACGGTTTGGCCGGTATTTTGGCCTTGGCGCACGATGTGCCGATGGTCGTCGGCGTCTTTGCCGTTTTGGGGCATTTTGGCGGCGTGGAAGTCAATACGCCGTTTATTGCCGCTTTGCTGACGGTTTTGGGCTTTTCCATTCATGACACGATTGTCGTCTTTGACCGCGTGCGCGAAAATCTGCCCAAGTCGCGTGAGAATTTTGAGGAAACCGTTAACATGAGCGTTAACCAGACTTTGGTCCGTTCGATTAATACTTCCGTCACCGTGCTCTTGGTTTTGCTGTCGATTCTCGTGTTTGGCGGCGAATCGGTCCGCTACTTTGCTTTGGCTTTGTTTATGGGCATTTTCTTTGGAACTTACAGTTCCATCTTTTTGGCTTCGCCGTTGCTGGTTATTTTCGAAAAGTGGCAACACAAAAAAGTTAAAAGTTAAAAGTTAACCCGCCTGCAACGCTATGCGTAGCATTTCGGGCAGGAAGTTAAAAGTCTTTAGTCTCGTCACAGTCTCCCGCTAGGGGACTGTGGCGTTTTAGAGTTACCGATTTGACAATGGTAGTTTTTGTTATTTTTACTAAGATTAAATAATATTCTGGTTTGACAGGGCGATTTTTTTAGAGTAAATTAAAGGAATAAATGCAGAATCTGGAATCTGGAAGCTAGAAACTGGAGCTAAATTTCCAGATTCCAGCTTTCGGTTTCTAGCTTCATAAAATAAAATTTTATGCTTCAATCTAAACTCTTCACTAAAACGTCTAAAGATGCGCCTAAAGACGAAACCAGTTTTAATGCCCAGATTTTAATGCGGGCCGGTTTTATCGATAAACTGGCGGCCGGTATTTATACTTTTTTGCCTTTGGGTTTGCGGGTGCATGAAAAAATAAAAAATATTATTCGCCAAGAAATCAATCTTTTGGGCGGACAAGAAATATTGATGCCGGCCTTGACGCCCAAAGAAAACTGGCAGGCTACCGGCCGCTGGGATAATTTTGATGTTTTGTTTAAATTAAAAGGCGGGGATGATAAAGAATATGCTTTGGCCGCGACACATGAAGAGGTTGTGACCCCGGCGGTGGCTAAACATGTTTTTTCTTACCGCGATTTGCCGGTAGCGGTTTATCAATTCCAAACGAAATTCAGAAACGAACTGCGGGCCAAAGCCGGTTTATTGCGCGGCCGGGAATTTTCGATGAAAGATTTGTATTCTTTTCATGCCGATCAGACTGACTTGGATAAATATTACGAACAAGTGATAGAAACTTATCACCAAATCTATCGCCGTTTGGGCTTAGCGGATTTGACTTATGTCACTTATGCTTCGGGTGGAGCGTTTGCCAAATATTCTCATGAATTTCAAACTGTGGCCGAGGCCGGCGAAGACACCATCTTTGCTTGCGAACAATGTCGGGCGGCGGTTAACAAAGAAATTATTGATGAACAGTCTACTTGTCCGATTTGTGGCAGTAAAGACTTGGTAGAAAAAAAGGCGATTGAAGTCGGCAATATTTTTAAACTGGGCCGCAAGTTTACCGATGCTTTTGGTTTTACGTTTAAAGACGCCGCAGGCAATGACGTGCCGCCGGTGATGGGCTGTTATGGCATCGGTCCGTCGCGCTTGATGGGCACGCTGGCGGAAATTTTTCATGATGAACGCGGCCTTGTTTGGCCGGTTGAAGTGGCGCCGTTTGCCGTTCATCTTTTGTCTTTGAACCCGGCCTCTGCTAAAGCTACGGCGGGCGAAGCAAGAACGATGACTGATAAAATTTATCAAGATTTAATTAAAGTCGGCGTCGAGGTTTTATACGACGATCGCGAGGATAAATCGGCCGGGGAAAAATTTGCCGCCAGCGACCTAATCGGCTGTCCGACGCGCGTGTTGGTCAGCGAAAAAACTTTGGCCGAAGCCAGCGTTGAAGTAAAAAACAGAGCGACAGGCGAAATTAAAATTATTAAGATTGACGAGCTTGTGAATGAATTAAAAATTTTAGCAAATAAATAATTTTAAGATGCCGCCCCGACGTTTTGTCGTGACGGCGAGGCGGGTTTAGGGATTCGCATTTTTCGCGGTGTTATTCGCGGTATTCGCATACAATTCGTAGATTCGCATTATAACATTACGCAAATGGCATTTAGAGATTTCTTTACAAAATTCAGCAAAGACTTAAGCATTGACCTGGGTACGGCCAATACTTTGGTCCACACTCAAGACAAAGGCATTGTTATTAACGAGCCGTCGATTGTCGCTATCAATTTAAAAACTGATGAGATTTTGGCCATCGGCCTGGAAGCCAAAAAAATGCTGGGCAAAACGCCGGCTCATATTCAAGCCATCAAGCCGTTGACTGACGGCGTCATTTCCGACTTTGAAGTGACGGAAAAAATGCTTAAATATTTTATCGATAAAGTGCACAGCGAAAATTTTACGCTGGTGCCGCGGCCTCGCGTTTTGATTGGCATGCCGCTCGACATTACCGAAGTGGAAAAAAAGGCGATTGAAGATTCAGCCAAATCCGCCGGTGCGCGTCAAGTCTTGTTGGTGGAAGAGCCGATTGCCGCCGCCTTTGGCGCCCGGCTGCCGGTGACCGAGGCCGATGCGACGATGATTGTTGATTTGGGCGCCGGTATTACCGAGATCGCCGTCATTTCTTTGTCCGGCGTGGTCAACTGGAAAAATTTGCGTTTGGCCGGCAATCATTTAAACGACGATATTATTCAATACGTGCGCGAAGAGTTTAATGTCTTGATCGGCGAACAGCTGGCCGAAGAAATAAAAATTAAAGTCGGCACAGCCATGATTCCCAAAGAAATGCTGGAAATGATGGTGCGCGGCCGAGATTTAATCAACGGTCTGCCCAAAGAATTTAAAATTTACGACGGCCAGATCCGGGAAGCGCTGGCGCGCGACGTGGCGCAGATTATTGATAACATTAAAATTATTTTAGAAACGACGCCGCCGGAGCTGGTCTCGGATATTTATGAACACGGCATTGTGTTAACCGGCGCCGGGGCGCAGTTGCGCGGTTTGGATCGCGCGATTGCCGCGGCGACCAAAATTCCCGTGCGTTTGGCCGATGATCCGGCGACTTGCGTCGTGCGGGGGCTGGGCATCTTGTTGGCTGATCCGGAATTACTGGCGCGCGTTTTAGTCCCCAGTACCGGTGAGATTTAATTAATGCGAAAAATGCGAATTTATATGCGAATACCACGAATTGAAACCACAAAAAATGCGAATTTTCTTGTTAATATTTTTTGAAATTTTCCAACCTGGGTTTTTATTCGCATTTTTCGCTATGTAATTTGCGGTATTCGCATGCCAATTCGCGTTTTTTGCATTAATGAACTTTGTCATGCAGCTAATAAACAAGAAAAAGTCCGTCCTGCACTATAAAAAAACCATCATCACTCTGGTCGTGGTTTTTTTGTTGGCGATTTTTTCTTGGGCTGGCTGGCTGTCTTTTGCTAATCAAGCAATCGTGTGGCTGACCCGCCCGGTGGTCGGCTGGTTGTATCAGACCAGTCCCAGTGGCAGTTATAACAATCAAACCAGTCGTGCGGTGCTACTTGGTCTATTAAAAAATAAAGATGATCAGCTGACAAAATTGGCGGTGGATGAAGCCAAACTGAACAGCTTGCAAACAGAAAACGAATCTTTGCGCCAGTATTTAAAATTTAACCAAAGCCAAAGCGCCCATCTGGTGCTGGCTAATGTGATTTATCGCGATTTTTTAAGCGCCACGTCTTGGCAAAATAACGAGTTGGTGATTGATCAAGGCAAAAATGCCAGCCTGGTTACGGGCCAGGCGGTGGTTAGCCAAGCCGGCGCGATTATCGGTTGTGTCGGGCAGGTGCGGGATGCATCGGCACAGGTTTATTTGATTACCAATCAAAACTGCCGCTTGGCCGCGGCCATTAACAACGAAACGCAAACCAGCGGCATCGCCCAGGGCGATTTGGGTTTGACGGTCAAATTAAATTTTATTCCGCAAACGGAAAAATTATCCGTCGGCCAGCTGGTGGTCAGCTCCGGTTTGACCGCCAGCGTGCCGGCCGGCTTGCCCATCGGCCGCATCGTGCAGATCAATCAGGAAAATAACGGTTTGTGGCAGGATGCGATTGTCGAACCGCTGGATAATTTAGACAGGTTGTTGGTGGTGGGAGTGTTGATAAAGTAGAATTAAAAATTAATAATTAAAAATTTAGTACTGTCATTCCTAACGAAGTAAAGAATCTCGACGTCCTTAAAAATATTTTTTGGTGGTTGCCGAGATCCATCGCGCTGCTCGGGATGACAAAATTTTTATGTTTAAGCGTTTATTGGCCATCATTCTCGCTCTTGCATTAGTCTGTTTTCAATTGGGTTTAATTGACCAGTTGGGCTATGGTTTGTCGTGGTTGAATTTGCCTTTGGTCAGTTTGGTGTTTGCTCTGAATGCTTTTTCTTTGAACGCCGCTTGGTTTTGGCTGCTGGCAATCGGCTTGCCATTAGAATACCTATCATTTCATCCGTTTGGTTTGATGATCGGCTTGCTGGCAGTGATTTTACTGGTCGATCAATTATTGCTCAAGCATTGGCTGACCGATCGTTCGGCTTATACTTTGTTGATTTTGACCGCTGTCAGCGTTTTACTGTATGAACTTGGCTTTTGGCTGGGCGATTATCTTTTGACCGGCGGTTATTTAACGATTCTTGATTTATCGTGGAATATAATATTGCCAAAAGTCGGCGCCAATTTTTTGTTGGCCGCCGGGTTGTTAATTTTTAATAATGCTCTGAATCATCGCTTTCGGCCGGTGTTTTTGGAGCAACATCGATGATGAAAATTTTTAGTCCGCAAAAACCGCGCGTTGACGACGACCCCTTTGTTTTGCAAAGCGGCCGGTTTAATCTTGGTCCGCTGTCCGGCCGGCGGCAATGGCCTGATGCTGAATCAGTCTTTGCTCCGACCCATGCCGGCGGCGCGTCGGTGCGCCATAGTTTTTCGCTGTCGCGCCTGTCCTGGTGGCGGGTGCTGGCAGCCGTTTTATTCGGCGTTTTGCTATGGCGTTTGTATTGGCTGCAGATTACCCAAGGCGCTTATTATCGCTCCTTGGCTGACGGCAATCGTTTGCGTTTGCAGACGATTGATGCTAATCGCGGTATTATTTATGATGATCAAAAAAAACCGTTGGTGCGCAATGTGGCCAACTTTTTGTTATATTTTGTGCCGGCCGATTTGCCCAAAGACGCCGTCTCGCGTGAAGCTTTGATTAAAAAGGTAGCGGACATTTTGGGTGATCCCAGCCAGCAAGCAATTGATAACTTATTGTCTAAAGTAGATTTTAAATCATTGGATGCCTATCAACCGCTGTTTATCGCTGACAATTTAGCTTATGACAAAGCGATGGCGATTGATTTGGCCAGCGCTCAGATGCCGGGAGTTGCGCTTTCCAGCCAAAGCCGTCGGCAATACGATATGAGTCTGATCAGCTTATCGCACGTACTCGGCTATACTGGCAAAGTCAATGATAATGATTTGAAAGTTAATCCCGGCTACAGTCCGCTTGATTACATCGGCAAAGACGGTTTGGAAAAATATTGGGAAACGGATTTGCGCGGCATGCCGGGCGTCGAGCAGATCGAGGTCGACGCCTTAGGCAAAGAAAAGGCGGTTATCAGCCAAACCGCGCCTTTGGACGGGCACAATTTGGTTTTATCTTTGAACTATAATGCTCAACAAGAATTGGAAAAGGATTTGGCCAATGAAATGCAAAAAGATAAACTGACCGATTCCGGCGGTATGGCGATTGTCATGGACCCGAACACCGGGCAAATTATCGCCTTTGTCAGCTGGCCGTCGTTTGATAATAATTTGTTTGCTCAAGGCATCAGTCAAACCGATTACCAGAAATTATTGAACGATCCGGCCAACCCCTTGTTTCAACGGATTAGCAACGGCCAATATCCGTCCGGTTCGGTTATCAAACCGGTGGTGGCGGCCGCGGCGTTGCAAGAAGGCGTCATCGATCAAAACACCAGCTTTCTGTCCACCGGCGGGTTGCGTTTGAACGGCCAGTGGTTTTTTCCTGATTGGAAAGCCGGCGGCCATGGCAAAACCGATGTGCGCAAGGCGATTGCTCAATCGGTCAATACTTTTTTCTATATTATCGGCGGCGGTTATCAGGACTTTGTCGGTTTGGGCATCGATCGGCTGGATAAATGGTTTTCGTTGTTTGATTTTGGGCAAAAAACAGGGATTGATCTGCCGGGTGAGGAAACCGGCTTTATCCCGACCAAAGATTGGAAGCAAAAAACTCAGCATACGCAATGGTTCGTCGGCGACACTTATCATGTGGCCATCGGCCAGGGTGATTTTTTGGTGACGCCGCTGCAGATTGCCATGATGACTTGCTATTTTGCCAACGGCGGCACGCTTTATCGACCGTATTTTGTCAAGCAAATTTTGTCCGGCGATGATCAACTGTTATCGACCGTCGCACCGGTGGTTTTGAAAAGTAATCTGGTCAGTCCGC
Organism: Candidatus Falkowiibacteriota bacterium; assembly: GCA_903897785.1. GTDB lineage: Bacteria > Patescibacteriota > Patescibacteriia > Patescibacteriales > Patescibacteriaceae > CAIUCZ01. The sequence continues at coordinate 99,350 of CAIUCZ010000030.1, read as the reverse complement.
AGAATGTGGAAATTGTGCGTGAGGGTATGCGCCAGACGATTACCGCCGGCAGCGCGCAGCTACTCAAAGACGTGCAAGTGCCGGTGGCCGGCAAAACCGGCACGGCCCAATGGTCCAGCACCAAACCGAATCACGGTTGGTTTACCGCCTTTGCGCCTTATGATCATCCGCAAGTGGAAATTACCGTCATGCTGGAAGAGGGCGGCGAGGGGACTTACACGGCGGCGCCCGTGGCCCGCAACTTTTTGCGCTGGTATTTTTCAGCGGCGCGGCTGGGGACGAGCACGGCGGCAGCCAGCACGCCTGCGAGCATGTCAACACAAAGTCAGAAAGTCAAAAGTCGTTAGTCAAATACAGTCGGTTTGCTAAAAAATAAAATAACACGTCATTCCCGCGCAGGCGGGAATCTGTATTTTATGTCTCGCCGCCCCGACAAAACGTCGGGACGGCAAGGCGGAAGTTTTTGCTTTCTGGAGTTTTATGTTACCTAAAATTAGCCAATAATTTCGCCTTTTTAGCACTCTTGACAGCCGACTGCCAATTTTGATAAACTATTTTTATGACTGATCGTAAAAGCGCTATCTTGCAAATCATTATTGACGAACATCTAAAAACCGGCCAGCCGGTGGCGTCAGCCGTGGTGGCCGAAAAGTTCGGCGCCGAGATTTCCCCGGCCACAGTGCGCAATGACATGGCCGAGTTGGAAGCCGAAGGCCAGATTTATCAGCCGCACACTTCGGCCGGACGGGTGCCGACTGCCGTGGCTTACGCGTGGTATATTGAAAATTTGTCGGAAAAAAAATTAAGCAAGACCGAAGCCGCCGCTTTGAGCACGGCTTTGGGTGAGAGGCAAGAAGCGGATTTCAAGCAAACGGCCAAGGCGCTGGCCGAGCTTTCCGGCGTGGCCGTCTTCTGGGCATTTCATCGTCATAATCTTTATTACACCGGTATCAGCAATCTGTTGGCCCAACCGGAGTTTCAGGAAATCCAATCCATTCAGCATATTTCTTTGGTAATTGATCAGCTGGACGAAATCATTGATAATAATTTTTCCGAAATTGATTTTGCGCCGCAGATTTTTTCCGGCAACACTTGTCCGTTTGGCAATTTTACCGGCGCGGTAATGGTCAAATACAAATTGGGGGAAAATGTCGGGCTGTTTGGATTGTTGGGACCGTTGCGCATGGATTATAGAACGAATTTAGCTTTAATAAAATTTGTGCATGAACAATTAAGTTGACCCGCCTGCAACGCTATGCGCAGCATTTCGGGCAGGAAGTTCTTAAAGTTATAAAGTTCATAAAGTGGGAGCACTTACTTTATAACTCTATAACTTTAAGAACTTTATGAACTAAAACATATGGCCGAAAAACAAATCCCAATCGAAGATGATGACCTTGAGGCTAAGCTCGAGGCTAATAAAGAACTAGAGGCTGAAGAAGCCAAAGTTTTCTTTGAAGACCGCTACAAGCGCGCCTTGGCCGATTACCAAAATTTGCAGCGCCAGACCGCCAAAGAAAAACTGGACATTGTGCGTTATGCCAATGAAAGATTGTTGTTGGAGTTGTTGCCGGTTTATGATCATCTAAAAACCGCTTTTAAATTCGCGCCGGAAGAGAAAAATAATTGGCTGGAAGGGGTGCGATATGTGATCAAGCAATTCAAAACGGTGTTGGCCGATAACGGCGTTGAGGAAATTGAAACCGCCGGCAAAGTGTTTGATCATCACAGTATGGACGCGGTGGAACAAAAATCGACAGATGATAAAAAATTAGATAATAAAGTAGCCGAAGAAATCAAAGCCGGTTACAAATTAAACGGCAAGGTCGTGGTCGCGGCCAAAGTCGCCGTTTATAAATTAAAAAATTAATGCGGAATTTGGAATTTAGAATTTGGCCCGCCTGCAACGCTATGTGTAACATTGCGGGCAGGAATTTGGAAAAATCCAATATCCAACATCTAATATCCAAAATCCAGTTCTATTTATGTCTCTAATCAAATGGACCCAGTTCTTCGACGATTTCGATGACATCGACAAAAATTTTAATAATTTGTCGCCGATGTTGCGCGGCGGCGATTCCTTTATCCCGGCCGTCGATATGTACGAAGACAAAGACAGTGTTATCATCGAGACGCAGCTGGCCGGCATTGATCCGGACAAAGTGGAAATCTCGATCGAGAACGATACTTTGTGCGTGCGCGGCTTGTCGGAAAAGAAAAGCGAAGTGGACGAGAAGAATTATTATCGCAAAGAAATTCGCCGCGGCAGTTTTTATCGCTCCATTGCCTTGCCGACTCATGTATTGGGCGATCAGGCCAAAGCGGTGGCTGAAGACGGCGTGCTAAAAATCACTATCCCCAAAGCGCCGGAGACTAAATCTAAGACAATTAAGATTGAGACAAAGCATGGTTCATAAAGTTGACCAGCCCGCAGAGCTACGCTCAAGCGTTACTGGCGGGAAGTTCATAAAGTTATAAAGTGTCGGGCTTTATAACTTTATGAACTTTATGAACTTTTAACTATTCAAATAGAATAAAAAAATATATAAAACTAATTTTAACCTTATGAGCAAGATAATCGGTATTGACTTGGGTACTACGAATTCGGCGGTCGCCATCATGGAAGGCGGTCAGCCAAAAATTATCGAGAACATCGAAGGCAACCGCACCACGCCGTCGGTGGTGGCGATTGCCAAAAACGGCGAGCGGCTGGTCGGCCAAACCGCCAAGCGTCAAGCGGTGACCAACCCGGAAAGCACGGTTTATGCCGTCAAACGGTTGATTGGCCGCCATTTTTCAGACGACGAAGTGCAGCGCGATTTAAAAAACGTGCCGTACAAGATTTTGCAGTCAGGCGAGGGTGTGAAAGTGAAAATGGGCACGGAAGAAAAAACGCCGCAAGAGGTTTCGGCCATGATTTTGTCTAAAATTAAAGCCGACGTTGAAGCCAAGCTCGGAGAAAAAATTACCGAAGCGATTATTACCGTGCCGGCTTATTTTGACGACGCACAGCGCCAAGCGACCAAAGATGCGGGCAAGATTGCCGGTCTGGATGTCAAACGGATTATCAACGAACCGACCGCCGCGGCTTTGGCTTACGGCTTTGATAAAAAACAAGGCCAGAAAATCGTGGTTTATGATTTGGGCGGCGGCACTTTTGACGTTTCTGTTCTGGAAATTTCCACCGATACGGTGGAAGTCAAAGCCACCAATGGCGACACGCACTTGGGCGGCGAAGATTTTGATCAACGTTTAATCAAATTTATTATTGACTGGTTTAAGAAAGATACCGGAATTGATTTGTCCAAAGATAACCTGGCTTTACAGCGCATTAAAGAGGCGGCGGAAAAAGCCAAGATTGAGTTGTCGACAGCCATGGAAACAGAAGTCAATCAACCGTTTATTTCGGTTAACGCCGATGGTCCGCAGCATCTGGTGAAAAAAATTACGCGTGCTCAGCTTGAAGAATTGGTTGGCGATTTGGTCGATCAAACGATTGAACCGTGCCGCAAGGCCTTGAAAGATTCCGGTTTTGAATTGAAAGATATTAATGAAATCTTGCTGGTCGGCGGTATGACGCGCATGCCGTTGGTGCAAGCCAAAGTCAAAGCGTTTTTTGGCAAAGAGCCAAATTTGACGGTTAATCCGGATGAGGTGGTGGCTTTGGGCGCGGCGGTGCAAGCCGGCGTTCTGCAAGGCGATGTTAAAGATGTTTTGTTGCTGGATGTGACGCCGTTGACTTTGGGTATCGAAACTATGGGCGGCGTGGCTACGCCGTTGATTGAGCGCAACACGACGATCCCGACTGCCAAGTCCCAGATTTTTTCCACGGCGGCCGACAGTCAGACCAGCGTGGAGATTCATATTGTCCAAGGCGAACGGCCGATGGCGGCTGACAATAAAACGCTGGGGCGATTTATTTTGGATGGTATTCCGCCGGCGCCGCGCGGCGTGCCGCAAGTGGAAGTCAGTTTTGATTTGGATGCCAATGGCATTTTAAACGTCAAAGCGACGGACAAAGCGACCAACAAAGAACAAAAGATTACTATTACCGCGTCTTCCGGCTTATCAAAAGACGAGATTGAAAAGATGCGCCATGAAGCCGAGTTGCACGCCGAAGAAGATCGCCAGAAAAAAGAAGCGGTAGAAATGCATAACCAAGCCGAAGCTGCGATTTTCTCCATGGAAAAAATGATCAAAGAATCAGGCGAAAAAATGAAAGCCGAAGATAAAAAAGAATTGGAAGAAAAAATCGAAGAGGTAAAGAAAGTCAAAGCCGGTACCAACTTGGAGGAAATTAAAAAAGCGTTGGAAGATTTGAATCAGGTGGCGCAAAAAATTGGCGCGGCGATGTACCAAAATCCGATGGCGGACATGACAAATCAGACGGCGCCTAAAGAAGAAGAAAAAAAAGACGATACCAAGAAAGATGAGCCGGTCGAGGCGGAGTTTGAAGAGAAAAAATAAAAAATGCGAATACTACGAATTACGCTCGACCTGCTTCTGCCGTGGTTGTAGGCAGATACTACGAAACTACGAATGGGTGGGCTTTTAACTTTTAACTTAATGAAGGATTATTATCAAATTTTAGGCGTGCCCAAAGCGGCGACCGAAGCGGAAATCAAAACTGCTTTTCGCAAATTGGCGCATCAGCATCATCCGGATAAAGCCGGCGGCAATAACGATAAGTTCAAAGAAATCAATGAAGCTTATCAGGTTTTGGGCAACCAAGAAAAGCGCGCGCAATACGACCGTTTCGGCTCGGCCTATCAAAATAATGCCGGCGGCCAAGGCGCCGGGGCCAACGGTTTTGGCGGATTCGATTTCTCGCAAGGCGGTCAGGGTTTTAACATCAACATGGATGATCTGGGTGAAATGTTTGGCGGCTTTGGCGATATTTTTGGTTTCGGTGGCGGTCGGCAACAACAGCGCCAACAGCGCGGTGCTGATTTGCAGACTGTGGTACAGCTCAACTTTCGTGAAGCGATGTTTGGCTGCGATAAAGAAGTTCGCTTGAAAAAACCAACTGCTTGTAGCGACTGCCGCGGTTCGGGAGCGCAAATCGGCTATGAACCGGAGACCTGCACGGTTTGTCACGGTTCCGGCCGCGTCGTTAAAACGCAACGAACGATTTTGGGTAACATGCAAGTGCAAACAACCTGCGATCATTGCGGCGGACAAGGCAAAATCATTACTCATCCTTGTCCGCGTTGCCACGGCCAAGGCATTGTCAACGAGCAGACAACTCTGACCGTCAAGATTCCGGCCGGCATTGCCGACGGCGAAACGATGCGCGTTTCCGGTCAAGGTGAAGCCTCGCCCCGCAGCGGCCAGGCGGGCGACTTGTATTTGCAGATTCGCGTCGGGGCTGATGATTATTTTGTGCGCGAAGGTTATAACTTGCGCGTCAACGTGCCGATTAGTTTTAGCCAAGCGGTGCTCGGCGCTAAGATCGAGATCAGAACCGTTGACGGGCCGGTGGATTTGAAAATTCCCGAAGGCACGATCTCGGGCAAGATTTTGATTTTGAAAAATAAAGGCGTACCGATTTTGAATGGCCACGGACGAGGCGACCAGCTGGTGGAAGTAGAAATTAAGGTGCCGAAGAGTTTGAATAGACAACAGAAGAAAGTGCTTGAGGAATTAAAAGAGCAAGGGCTGTAGGGATTGGTCATACCGGCGTATGCCGGTATCCAGCCAGTAAACAAAAGACTGGACCCCGGCATACGCCGGGGTGACCACTTAAAATAATATTGCATGAATAAATCTTATTTTATTATAACCATCGGCTGTCAAATGAACGAGTCAGACTCCGAACGTCTGGCTAATTATTTGGAAAGCTACGGCTACGCGCTGGCGCAGAACATCAACACTGCCGGCGCGGTTATTCTGACTACCTGCGCGGTGCGGCAAATGGCCGAAGACCGCGTTTACGGTTTGGCGCCGCAAATCAAAGCCAATAATCCAAACTGCAAATTGATTTTAACCGGTTGTTTATCCGGCCGCTCTGACGTGCAAGAAAGACTGAAGGACGTGGTCGATATCTGGCTGCCGATTTTTTCTTTGCCCAAGCTAATTAAATTACTAGAGCCGGAGCGCACGGAGATTAATGATGAAACCGGCAGTTATTTGAGTATCTTACCGCGTTATTCATCTACATTCACCGCCTTTGTGCCGATCGGCAACGGCTGTGACAACTGGTGTACTTATTGCGCCGTACCGTCTGCGCGCGGCCGGGAAGTTTATCGGCCGGCCGAAGAAGTCTTGGCCGAATGCCGAGCGCTCATCAGTGCCGGCTACAAAGAAATCACTTTGATCGCGCAAAATGTGAATAGCTACCAGTCGGATGATTATAATTTTGCCCAGTTGCTCAAAGCCGTGGCCGAATTGCCGGGTGAGTTTTGGTTGCGTTATGCCACCAGCCACCCCAAAGACATGAGCGATGAGCTGATCGCGGTCATGGCCGGCAATCAAAAGATTTGTCAGCACATCCATTTGCCGGCACAAGCGGGCGACAATGAAGTGCTGGCGCGCATGAATCGAAAGTATACCCGCGAGCATTATTTAGCGTTGATTAATAAAATCAGAACGGCCATGCCCGAGGCGGCGATTACCACCGATATTATCGTCGGTTTTCCGGGTGAGACGCATGAACAATTTTTGTGTACGGCCGAATTATTCCGTCAAGCTAAATACGATCTGGCTTATCTTGCCGAGTTTTCGCCGCGTTCCGGCACGCCGGCAGCACGGATGATTGATGATGTTTCAGCCGGGGAAAAATCCCAGCGCAAAAAAGCTTTGGATGAAATCTTGAGCCGGACGGCGCTGGAGAATAATCAAAAATTTTTAAACCAAGAGGTTGAGGTCTTAGTCAACTCCGCGCGGGGCGAGCGTTGTTTTGGCAAAACCAAGACTTATCAAACTGTGCAGTGCCAAGGTGATAAAAGCTTGGTCGGACAGGTGGTCAAGGTAAAAATCAACGAGGTAAAAAATTTTGGCCTGTACGGCGAGCTGGTGAAATAAAAAATCCTCCGACCGACGGTCAGAGGAGTTTGTTTTTTAAATCGCGATAAACACGCAGTTTCTTTGCGCGTCGCCCAGCCGGTGCGAGAAAAGCATGGTTTTGCCGTCAAATTCCCAATCAAAATAATTAAAATTATCAGGCACGGTTATAATATTTTTTGTTTGCAAGCCGGCTTTGGCCAGTTGATCGCAAACCGCGCCTTTTTGCGACAAAAAATAATGCGTGCCTTCTTTATTTTTGATAATCTTAATGAATTTAGTCGGGGCAAAATCAAACACCTCCGGACCAAATTCGTAATTATTTTGATGAATACCCGGCCAAACGGCGGCCACCAGCGAACCGGATTTGATGTTTAGTTTGGTTTCGATTTCGTGGATGGTTTTGCCGACGATGTTCAAGCGAATGCCTTTGGAGCCGCTGTGAATAACGGCGGAAAAGTTTTTTTTCTCGTCGGTCAGACAAACAATGGCGCAATCGGCGGTCGGCGATGCCAGCAAAACATGATAGTCGGACAAAGAAATTTTTTGCCCATGGATGTTCGGCGCAAAAATAATGGCATCGGTTTCATCGTGAATTTTTGATTTGTGGTTGTAGACGCTCACCAAATCGATTTTATCTTTGTGGGCGACATGCAGTTTGTGATAACTGCCGCAGGCAAACATTTCTTGCAGAATAAGATTATTTCTCTTTTCTCTGGGGTTGCCTTTTTTTTCCGTTTGGAAGTCACCGAACGATCTGGTGGTAATGCCGGCAACTGCCGGGAATTTTTTAAAGATGTAGACGAGCGGCTTTTGTTGGAAAGGAGCGAGAAAATCATTCTCTGGCAGGGATTTCATGAAAAACTCCAAGTTTGATTTGACAAAATATTTAATTGAATTATGCTTAAATTAACACAAAAATTATTTTATGTCCAGCGATCATAAATCAGCTAAAATTATCGTAATTTTGGGTCCAACCGCTTCCGGCAAGACCGGCTTGGCGGTCGCTTTGGCCCAGAAATTCAATGGAGAAATTATCAGCGCCGACAGCCGCCAGGTTTATCGCGGCATGGACATCGGCAGCGGGAAAGATTTGGCTGACTACGGCGACGTGCCTTATTATCTTATCGACGTAGCAAATCCAAACGACAACTTCACTGTTGGGGATTTTGTGGTGCAAGCAAATCAAGCCATTTCTGAAATTGTTGAACGAGGAAATTTGCCGATTGTTTGTGGCGGCTCGGGTTTATACTTGCAGGCTTTGGTTGACGGTTATAATTTATCCGGCGCCAGCGTGTCCGATTTGCAGCAACGCGAAGATCTGGAAAATCTAAGTTTGGCGGAATTGCAAAATCGTTTACAAATATTAAATCCTAAATTTTTTAGCGAACTAAACAACAGCGACGCCAACAACAAACGCCGTTTGAGCCGTTATCTGGAAATTTTGCAAACCGCAAAATCCTTGCCGCAAAAAACTAAACCGAATTTTGCTTGTTTGTTGCTCGGCTTTCATCCGCCAGCTGAAATTTTAACCGAAAGAATCACCGCACGTTGCGACAAACGGTTGCAAGAAGAAGATATGATCGGTGAAGTGACGCGTTTGAATAACGAAGGCGTCAGCTGGAAAAGATTGGAAAGTTTTGGCTTGGAATATAAATTTATCGCTTATTATTTGCAAGGCAAGCTGGATGAGGAACAACTGCGCGAACAGATTATAAAAGCCAGCGTGCAGTTTGCCAAAAAGCAAATGACTTGGTTTGAGCGGTGGGAAAAACAGGGGACGGAAATTAACTGGGTTGATAGTTTTAAAGAAGCTGATAGATTGATTGAAAATTTTTTATTTTAAAGCGCTAAAAAATCCAAAATCCAAATTTCAAAGTTTAAATAAAATCCACCCGCCCGAACGCTGAACGTTCAGTCGGGCGGGAAATCTAAAGCTCAAAAAATAAACCTTACGCCGCGTCACAGTATTTTTGTTTAAAGCTGTGACCGAGCAAAATAAAAATCCGCTTTATCTTTTTGATCAAGCGGATATTTGATGGTCTAGGGGAGAATTTTTTCCCAGAGAATCGTGATTGCCAAGGAGTCGGAATTGGCTTTAAAGTCAACAAGATTAAGTTTTGGATGATTATCCAACAAGGCCAGCTCGGAGTCGGAACTTGCTTTGACGACGATCTGCCAAAAAAATTCGCGCGAATTGTCTTTGTCATCGTAATATAGCGTGTACCAATAGACGTCGGGATTTTTATAAATAAAGTCAAGCTCTTCGGTAAAGAAAAAAACTCGTTTGTTCGGGTTTATTCTTAACCACTGATTAAGCGTCGTATCAGTTGCTCCTCTGTGAGAAACAAATACGATTTCTTTCTTTTCTGGCGTTATTGGCTTAGCTTCGTTGTCTTTAGATGCGCAAGCGTACAACGTAATTATCCAGATTAGTAAAAAATAGCTGATCAGATTATTCATTTTTTACCTCTTTTGGTTGTTAAAAAACATGAGAATGTGAGAAACTGATTGTCTTTATATCACATAAGGCGGATTTCGTCAACTCGCAAAAGAAAGGAATAAAAATCCGCCATTGGCCTGGCGGATTTTTTTGCATGATTATTTTTCATAAAGCACGGTAAAACCTTGGCTGCCGCAACTATCCGCAAATAACGCGGAAAAAGAGATTAGATTAAAATCAGGATGAAGATTTCTCCAAACTTGGATAAAGTTTACATCTTGATTTTTCTCGCCGGATTTTAATAAAGCCGAACAGCTGACGCGAGCGAATGTTTGTTTTTGACTGTTGCCGCTTATGTAGTATAAAAGATAACAATCGCTGTTATCCCGGCCGTCAAAATTATCGACAAAATAAATTATTTTTTTGTCGGGATTGGCACGTAGCCAGACATTAAGCGCTTTGATATCGGCGGTGTCTTTGGCCGGATTGTCGTTCAAGAAAAAAGTGAAATTTTTTATCTGGACGGCGGTCGGCTCAACTTTATTGTCTTTGGGGATGCAAGCGGCGGTAATCATTGTGCAAACAATAAAAAATAACCTGGTGATTTTTTTCACTGGCTCCTCCTTGTTTTTTTAAGAACTATGTTTATTGATTAGTTTTGACTAAATTAATTTTTTTGCCGGCGGCAAACGCCACAAGGTTCTCTATAGTGCAATGCGTAATGCGATCAATCGCTTCCTGGCTATAAAACGCCATGTGCGGCGTGTAAATCACATTATCGCGGCGTAGCAAAACATGATCTTTGGCCAGTTCGGCCAGCTGGTCGCTGCTCGGTTGATGATCGGCCAAACGATGTTCTTCCAGTACCAAGGCTTCATTTTCCAGCACATCCAAACCGACGCCTTTCAAAATTTCTTGATCCAGCGCCTCAATCAGCGCTTCGGTTTCGATTACTTCGCCGCGGGCGGTGTTGATCAGGATCGCGCCTTTTTTGATTTGTTTGATGTTGTCTTTGTTGATCAGATGTTTTGTTTCCGGCAGATTGGGCACGTGCACCGTGATGACATCTGATTTGTTTAGCAGTTCATTTAAATCTTTGGTGTAAGAAAACGCCATCGTTTGGCTCAAAAATTCATTGGGACAGCAATCAAACGCCAGAACGTCCATGCCAAAGCCGCGTCCGATGCGAATGGCGTGCAAACCGATGCGTCCGGCGCCGATCACGCCCAAGGTTTTTCCCTGCAAGTCAAAACCTTTAAGGCCATCCAGGCTGTAATCTTCTTTGATAGTGCGCAAATAAGCTTTATGAATATTGCGCGACAAATTTAAAATCAAAGCAAAAGCATGTTCGGCCACAGTGTTTTCGCCATAAGAGGGGACGTAAGCCACTTCGATTTTATGTTCTTGGCAATAAGACAAATCAATATTATCAAAACCGGTGGAGCGCGCGGCAATCATTTTTAAATTTTTGAATTGCGGCAAGTTGTCTTTATTGGCTTTGGATGAAACAAAGACAGAAATGATGTCGGCATCGACAGCCGTGCTCAAGTCTTTGACCTCTTGCAGCGGCTCGGTAAAATAAGCCAGTTCATGGCCGGTTAGCGCCGCGTCTAATAAAGTTTTTTCCCAAGGCTTAACATCAAAAAACGTAATTTTCATAAATTTGCAGTTTAGATTTTTTATTGAAAATAAATTAACGTTGGCGATTTTAGTTCATAAAGTTCTTAAAGTATCGCACTTTATAACTTTATGAACTTTTAACTTTTACGACTTGCGGTATAAGTTCTTGCAATGTCTTGGGATTAGCTTTCCCGCCGGTTTTGGCCATCATCTTGCCGACAAAAAACTGCAACAAACTGTCTTTGCCGTTGCGATATTGTTCGGCTTGCGCCGGATTGGCAATGGCCACTTCTTCGATCAGCTTTATTAAATCATCAGTGTTGTCCAACTGCTCCAGCTTTAAGTCTTGCATAATCTCTTCCGGATCTTTGCCCGACTCGTACATTTCGGCAAAAATTGTTTGTCCGGCCGAGGAATTGATTTTATCTTGATAAAGTAAAATCAACAAATGCGCCAGCTGTTCGGGCTTAATTTTAATTTGTTGTCGTAGAGACGCATTGCAATGCGTCTCTACATCGCCGCGCGTCCCAACGGCGGCGTTTAAATGTTTTAGCAATTCATTGACTATCCAATTGGCAACCAGTTTACATAATTTTATATTTTGCCGTTCCCAAGTATCCTCGCTGGCGTCCACCCAGGCGCGCAATTCGGAAATGACTGCTTCGCTGTAATCGGCCAACGCCAAATCAACCGTCAAAAGTTCGGCGTCGTAATCCGACAAACCGTATTCATGTTTAAACCGCGCCAGCTTGGCGGCCGGCAGTTCGGGCAGGGCGGCGCGCAAGTTATCGATTTCCAACTCGGTCAAACTGATGGGCGGAATATCCGGTTCGGGAAAATAACGATAATCAGCCGACGTTTCTTTGACGCGTTGGCTAATGGTTTGATTTTTCTCTTCATTCCAGCCGCGCGTTTCGGCCAACACCGTTTGGCCTTTGTTCAATATTTTTGTCTGCCGTTCAATCTCAAACAAAATTGCATTTTGGACCGCTTTGAATGAGTTGATATTTTTTACCTCCACTTTATTGTTTAAAACATAATCATCTTTAGGCACAAGGCCGCGGCCGAATTCATAAAAAAACTTGCCTGTCTCTTGCAAGCTGACATTGGCTTCACAGCGCATCTGGCCCTTTTCCATGTCGGCGTCAGAAATTTGCAGATAGCGTAAAATTTGTTGATAGGTCTGGCAAAATAATTTTGCCTCTCCGGCTGATTTTATCACCGGCTCGGTCACCAACTCCACCAGCGGCGCACCGGCGCGATTAAAGTCCACCAGCGAATGAGGCTTTCCGGTCGGATGCGACAATTTGCCTGTATCTTCTTCTAAGTGAATACGCGTCACTCTCACGACATTGCTCGTCTCTTCGCCGGGCAGGCCTTCGATTTTTAATTCGCCGTCATAGCACAGCGGTAAATCATATTGCGAAATTTGATAGCCTTTGGGCAGATCGGGATAAAAATAATTCTTGCGATCAAACTTTGACAGCTGGTTAATCTTGCAATGCAACGCCAAACCTAAAAGAACTGTCCAGCTAATCGCTTGAGCGTTGGGTAGCGGCAACATGCCCGGATGCCCGAGGCAAATCGGACAAACCGTGCTGTTTGGCCGGGCGCCCAAGGTCGGGTTGGCGCAAGCGCAGAACATTTTTGATTTGGTGGCCAGCTCGGCATGAATCTCCATGCCGATAATGACTTGGTATTTTTCCATATAACCGGTAGTTGAAAGTTCATAAAGTTATAAAGTTCATAAAGAAATTCTTTATCGACTTCTAACTTTATCCTAATAGACCTTATAGTCTAAGTTTATTAGGTTTTTGCTTTTTGGGCAAGTGCAATCGGCCGTATTAAAAAAAGCATCCTGACGGTGATCAGCATGCTTAAAGTTAGAGATTAATGAGTGAACAACGGCTTGACCAGCTGCCAAATTCGATCGGCGACTTTGTTTCTTGCTTGGTTGGCTTTGATCACCGGCAAATAAAATTGTTTGGCCAAGGCCAGATGATACTGCCGCGACAATTCAATTTTTGCCTCATTGGCTTCGTTCAAATGTCCCGGCTCGATTGATTGTCTGAACCTGTCGGCGACATTGTCAACGCTCATCAGAATTTCCAAATCGGGCTTTAACAAACCCTTGTTCAACTCCAGCAATTTTTTTTCCTCCCAGCCTTCGGCCATACCCCAGGCGATGCCGGTCAAAGTGTAATCTTCGGCCACAATTGTGATGCCGTCTTTGAGCCACCGTTTGAGTGTCGGCTCAAACTCGCGCCGATTTTGCATATAAACCGTTTGCGCGTCATCCTTGGTCAAACCAAATTCGCGGCTGCCGTGGCGCAAATAATCATTGATTTTTTTGCCGCTCGGCGAATCGTAAATCGGATATTTGAGATAATTGGCAGCCACGCCCAGATTGCGCAAATGTTTGACCAGGCGCTCGGCTTGATAAGTTTTGCCTAGGTTGTTAATTCCATAAATGGCAATAAATTTGCCTTTCATAGGTTATCCTTAAAATGTTAATAAAAGCACAAAATAGATTATTTAAAAATTTTATCTGTCATAACTTGCAATTGCTCGATCAGTTTTTCATGGCCCAAGTTATTATTCAACGTAAATTCCGCCTGCTTCATGACCGAGGGGATTTGCAATTCCGCTTCTTGTTTTTCGTCGATTAAAAACTGTTCCCAGGTTTTGTTGGCATCATCCGGATTTTGGCGGCGAGCAGTCAGACGCTGGAAGCGCAATTTTTCTTCGGCGGCAATAGCAATCAAATGAAAACCGGGCAAAGTTTTTAACGCTTCAAAATCATCTTGGCGGCGCAAGCCTTCCACTAGCACCACTTTGCTCGGCGCTTCTCTGATTTCGTTGATCAAAGCTTTTAAAATCGTGTCATCGCCAAACTGGCGGCGCAAAATTGAGGAGAGGTTGGCCAGGTTCTCGCGGCTGCGGGAAATGTTTAACACTTCCAGGACGCGGCGCAAGGGTTGGGAAAAGCCAAAAATAGTGCCGTCGTATTTTTCGGCTAAGTAGTTGGCGACGGTGGTTTTGCCGGAAGAAATCTGCCCGACGATGCCCAAAATAATTTTGTCGTTCATGAGATTTGTTTATGATTTAAAGCGTTGTTATTGTGGCAAAGAACCGGCCAAAAGTCAAAAGAGTGTAAAATGAAGTTTATTGACAATACTGAATAAAAACATTAGGTTTTAAATGAATAGTTCTTAAAAACTAATTTGGAGCATCCTATGGAGGCCCGTGTTTTTCTCTTTCCGACGTTTCCACAAGTTGAGGCTATGCACGCGAAAAATATACAAATCGCTATTACCCAGATTGGCAAGGAATTCGTCGCCGGTCATTCGCACATTTACGTTGACGCAGCGGACAAAAACGCTTTAACCGTAGTTGCTAAAATCGCCAAACAAGAGAGCGAAGAAAAGCAACCGCCGAGCGGCGCAAGGCTGGTCAGCTTTGTTTGCAAGTTTGACCCCGATAAAATATTGATACGATTGAGAAATGAATATGGCGTATCAGTAAATTTTGATTAAATAATAAGCCGGTTAAATAAACCGGCTATTTTTTTGGTTTGCAACAAAAACGCCGTCCCGACAAAACGTCGGGACGGCGAGGCGAATCCAAAATCTAAAATCCAACTTTCACGCCCGGACCCATGGTCGAGCAAACGGAAATATTTTTCAGATAGCTGCCTTTGGCCGTGGACGGTTTGGCTTTCTTGACCGCGTCCAACAAGGTCTGATAGTTCTCCAGCAAGGCGGCATCAGCAAAAGAGACTTTGCCAATGGCGACGTGCAAATTGGCCGTGTCATCGTTTTTAAAACTGACTTTGCCTTTTTTCAGCTGCGCGACGGCTTCGGCCGGGTTCATGGTGACCGTGTCGTTCTTGGGCGACGGCATCAAACCGCGCGTACCCAAGATTTTGGCAATCGCGGCCAGCTGTCTCATCATCATCGGTTCGGCGACCGCGACTTGAAAGTCGGTTTTTTCGGTTTTTTTGATTTCGTCAATCAAATCTTGACCGCCGACCAAGTCCGCGCCGGCCGCTTTGACCTTGGCTTCATTTTCCGGAGAGACAAAGGCGGCAACTTTAATGGTTTTGCCTGTGCCATGCGGCAAAGAAACCGCGCCACGCACTTGTTGATCACCTTTTTTTGGGTTAACCCCCAAACGAAAATGAACTTCAATCGAAGCGTCAAATTTGCTGCGGCTGTTTTTCTTGGCCAGCTCAATCGCTTGCGTAATCGGATAAGCCTGAGTTTTGACATAGTCAGCCGCTAAAGGCTTAGCAACTTTTTTGGTTGTTTTGACAACCTTTCTGGCTTTTTTTTCGGTCATAAATTTTTCGTGGTATTTACGAGAATCTTTAATTTTTAATTATTATTCTCTCCCACAATTTAAATTAATTAATCTTTGATCGTAACCCCCATTTGTCGAGCGGTGCCGGCAATAATTTTCATCGCCGCTTCCACGTTGTTGGCGTTTAAGTCGGGCATTTTGATCTCGGCGATTTCTTTCAACTGGCTTCCGGTCAAGGAACCGACTTTTTCTTTCAACGGTTTGCCCGAGCCTTTGCCGATCTTGGCAAATTTTTTGATCAGCTCGGCGGCCGGCGCGGTCTTCATGATAAAACTGTAAGTGCGGTCGGCATAAACGGTGATTTCCACCGGCACGACATCGCCCATGCGATCGCGTGAAGCGTCGTTAAATTCTTTGCAGAAACCGGCGATGTTCAAACCGTGTTGACCCAAAGCCGGACCGATTGGCGGGGCCGGATTGGCTTGGCCGCCTTTGATTTGCAATTTGATTTTGGTGATAATTTTCTTGGCCATAAAATTCTTAAATCAAACGTAGAAGCTCTTCTTATTTAAATCGAAGACGATGATTTTTTTTATTTGGTAATATATAATTCAAATGCTACAAATAAGGATTTCCCGCTTCAGCGGGATCCCGCCCTCAAAGGATGTTATAAAGGCGGGGCGAATCTACAAATGACGTGGTCGGAAAATTCTTTGTATTCGTAGTATTCGGATTTTAATTCGTTGTATTCGTATTAAATTTTAAATTTTCTTAATCTGTAAAAAGTCTAACTCGACCGGCGTTTCGCGACCAAACATGGAAATCAAAACTTTGATCTTGCCGCGCGCTTCGTCCACTTCGATAACCTTGCCTTCCAAGTTCTTGAACGGACCGTCAACGATTCTGACCGGCGTATCAACAGAAACATCCATCTGATATTTTGGTTCTTCCACACCCATGCGTTTCTGCAAACTTTCAACTTCTTGCTCGCTGATCGGCGTCGGGGTGGTACCGGTACCGATAAAGCCGGTAACATTCGGCGTGTTGCGCACGGTGTACCAAGAATCGTCAGTCACAATCATCTCTACCAAAATATAGCCGGGGAAGATTTTTTCTTCAATTACTTTTCTCTTGCCGGCTTGGATTTTAATTTTCTTCTCTTTCGGAATCAGAATGTGAAAAATTTTATCCTCCATGTCCATGGATTCGATTCTTTGTTTTAGGTTTTGCACCACGTTCTCTTCATAACCGGAATAGGTGTGCAAAACATACCAGCGACGGCCTTGATTTAATGTTTGTTTAGCCATAAAAAATGGTCGTTAGTCGGTAGTCGGTAGTCGAAAAGAATACCAACCGCAAACTACTTAATTAAAATTTGGCTGATGCCAAAACTAAAAAGTTTATCAAGTATAAACAAAAAAATGGCAACTCCCAAGCTGATACCGATAACCATGGCCGTGTAATGATAAGTCTCTTGTTTTGTCGGCCAAGTGACTTTTTTCATTTCGGTAATGGATTCTTGGATGTAAGCGGTTAATTTTGACATATTTTTTGCTAAAAATAGCGGTTTATTTGGTTTAAAAAAAGCTCTTGCCAAATCTAGAGCTGTTATGTTGGATTATATCAAGGCCGAATAAACTTGTCAACTGCATCGGATGTCGGATTTCAGATGTCGGTTTTCGGATAACTTTTCACTAAACTTGGTGAAAAAAATAATGACATAAGCATTTTTTTGAGCTCGTCTACAACATTAAATATCCAAATTCGTTGACACTGTCTGGCAAGACCAGGTATAATAAAATAAAAAGAGGGGATTAGTTAATAATCCCCACGTACATACTATTTTTAAGCAGCTTTGTTTTTTATGACCGGGTCATTGATTAGGATTTTTAAAACCTCATGGTCAAAAACAGAGATGCTTGATTCAGATTCGATCTTAATGGGCAAGATGCGGCCAAGTTTGCAGAAGCTGGACAGCTTGACGGACGATAAGTTTTTTAGGCTGGTGTCTTTTTGCCAAGCTTCGACATTTTCAAAGAAGAAAAAGTCTCTTGTTTTGTCCGGGTGTTCTTGAAAATAGCTTTGCAGGCTGTGCAGTATTTCTTGGCAAGGCGTTGTTTGGACAAGAACGATGTCGATTTGTCTGACATGGTCCGCGGCTTGCTTTATTAGTTTTTTGGCGAGAATTTGCGCTTTTAAGGAAATTTCCACCTCCGGGCTAGCTTGTAGGACAAGATTTGCCGGTAATTCAGTAAGATCTCTTCTGTTCATTCGAACCTCATATTTGTAAATAAAAGAACAACTAAATGACAATCTTAATTAATATCACAATTTAAACATTATGTCAACAAGTTATCTTATCGGCGTCTTTGTTTTGACTTTTGGCTTGGCTATGGTTTTGACTTGGCTGGTCAGTAAGCTGGCCAAGGCTTTAAAAATTATGGATTATCCGGATAATGACCGGAAATTGCATCAGTTGCCGGTTCCGTTGTTGGGCGGAATAGGCATTTTTTTGGCCTTTTTTACAGTATTATTTTTAGTGCACGACAAAATTGGCGCGATTTTAGCCGCCTCGCCGCATCCTTACAGTTGGCTGGGTGTCTTTTTGGGCGCGGTTTTGCTAATGGTTGGCGGATTTTTGGACGATAAATACAATCTCAAGCCCAAATGGCAGATTATCTGGCCGCTTTTGGCTGCCGGCTGCGTGGTGGCCGGCGGGATTGGCATCGACAAAATTACCGGCACGGGAGGGGATTTTGTTTATCTGAATAGCTGGCAGATTCCTTTGTTTTATTGGCATGGTTATTGGCGTCATTTTGTGGTTTTGACCGATAGTTTTACGATTTTATGGCTCCTGGGCATGATGTACACCACCAAGCTCCTGGACGGCTTGGACGGGCTGGTCAGCGGTCTGTCGGCTATCGCCAGCTTGGTTGTCTTTTTGTTTACCATGACAACTCGTTATTATCAGCCGGACATTGGCTTGGCGGCCTTGATTTTGGCCGCGGCCTGTCTTGGTTTTTTGGTGTTCAACTGGCATCCGGCCAAAATTTTCTTAGGCGAGGGCGGTTCACTCTTTTTGGGCTTTATTTTGGGGGTTCTGTCGATTATTTCCGGCGGTAAAATCGCCATCGCCTTGTTAATCATGGGTATTCCTATTTTGGATGCTTTTTGGACAATTATCCGCCGCATTTTGGCCGGTGTTAACCCGTTCAAAACCTCGGATCGCCGGCATTTGCATCATCGCTTGCTGGATTTTGGTTTGTCTATGCCGCAAGTGGCTTTGATTTTTTATATTTTGGCCGCTTTGTTCGGTCTGACCGCTTTGTTCTTGCAAAGCAGCGGCAAGATTTTGATTTTAGTCTGTTTGGCAATTTTAACCATGGTTGGTCTGATTATTTTGGCCAAGCTTGACAAAAAAAGTAAGATTAGTTAAATTACAAACTGTTATTAAAACTATTAAATAAGGATTACTGATTTGGGGTTTGGGATGAAAAAAACAGCACGTCATTCCCGCGCAGGCGGGAATCCCTTGATTGATTTTTTTAAATTCCAAATTCCACCCGCCTGCAACGCTATGCGCGTAGCATTGCGGGCAGGGATTCCAGCTTCCATTTTATGAACAAGATTGCAATTATCAAAACCGGCGGTAAGCAGTATAAGGTCAAAGAAGGCCAAGTTTTATCCGTGGAAAAATTAGAATTGGCCGCGGGTGAAACGGTTAAATTAGAAACTTTGTTGATTGCCGATGAAGATGGCGGCAACTTGCAAATCGGCCAGCCGTCGTTGGGCGAGGTGGTTGAAGTCAAGGCTGGCGTGACGGCGCAAGGCGACAAAGTGCATGTTATTAAATTTAAAAATAAAACTCGTTACAAAAGAAACGTCGGCCATCGGCAGATTCACACTATGATAGAAGTTAAAAGTTTTTAAAGTTATAAAGTTCATAAAGTGTCGCTACTAAAAAACGTCTCAATTTTTGAGGCGTTTTTACTTTTAACTTTATAAACTTTATAACTTTATGAACTTGTTCTATTCTGGATCGCTTGTCCCAGTGTCATTTCGTCGGCGTATTCCAAGCTGGCGCCACTCGGCAGGCCGCGCGCCAAACGACTAATTTTGACGTTAAATTGACTTAAAATTTTAATCAAGTACAGCGCCGTGGTTTCACCGGGCAGGTCGGGCGAGAAAGCTAAAATTATTTCCTCAACCGGTTTTGTCTGCAGACGTGCCAGCAATCCACTCAAGGCCAGAACTTCCGGACCCAAACCGGCGGTTGGGGAAAGCGGACCGCCGATGACATAGTAAAGCCCGAGATATTGTTTAGTGTTTTCCAGATAGGCAATATCTTGCGGTTGCGCCACCAGGCAAAGCAGGCGAGCGTCGCGCCGGTTGTCGGCGCAAATCGCACACGGATTGGCCAAACCGAGATTGTGGCAATGCTGGCACTCGGCAATGCTTTTTGGCAGCTCAGCAATGCTTTTGGTTAGCTCGTATAAAAATTCCGGCTTTTGGCGCAACAAAAAAAAGACATAGCGCTCGGCAGTCTTGGGGCCGACAGAGGGGAGTTGGGTTAGTTGGTCGATTAAGTTTTGGATTGGAGATGGAAACACAAAATATTAATTAATGCGAAAAATGCGAATTTGCATGCGAATACCGCAAATTACATAACGAAAACCGCGAATTCGAATTCGCATTTTTTGCGGTTTACATTCGTGGTATTTGCATGTTAATTCGCATTTTTTGCATTAATGAAATTTACTTTTTAAGTAAATCACCAAGATCTCCCAGCCCGCCCATCTCTTGCATCTTTTGCGCCATAACTTTTTGCGTCTTTTTGATGATCTCGTTGGTCGAGTCTTTGACATAGCCGGCAATCCGTTCCGGCGCCACATCGGGGGCGATGATTAATTCGATAATTTCCATGTTGCCGTTCATGGTAATCTTGATGCCGTGTTCATCCACGGTGATTTTTTCTTGAGCCAGCATCGATTGCATAGTTTTGGCCTGAGAGCGCAGGTCCTTCAATTGCTTAAGTTTCTCGAACATAGAATTATAAGTTAAAAGTTATAAAGTTTTTAAGGTTTATAAAGTTAAAAATCCAATATCTAATATCCAACATCCAAGGTCTAAAATTGTGGCGGTTCATCCCGATCATATCGCTGAACGCTCTTATAGCTGACCGTATTTTCATCAAAGAACAAATCAATCTTGCCGATCGGGCCGTTGCGGTGTTTGGCGATATGCAGTTCGGCCGAATGTTTTTCTTCTTCGGTCAGGTCGTCAAAGTTGTAGCCGCGGTCAGCCGCTTTGCGGTACAAAAACATAACAATATCGGCATCTTGCTCAATGGAGCCGGACTCGCGCAAGTGCGCCAGCCGAGGAATAGCCGGACGAGTTTGCTCCACGGCACGAGACAACTGCGACAGGGCGATGACCGGAATGTTCAATTCACGAGCAATGCCTTTCAAGGCGCGAGAGATTTCCGACACTTCTTGCACGCGGTTGTCGCTGTATTTGCCGCGGCCTTCCATTAACTGCAAGTAGTCGATCACCAGCAAGCCCAAACCTTTTTCCATTTGCAAGCGGCGGGCTTTGGTGCGGATTTCCATGACATTGGCGGCCGGTGAGTCATCGATATAAATTGGCGCTTCGGCCAGCGCGCCCATGGCTTGGCCGATGCGGGAAAAATCATCGTCATCGTCTTGATCGGATAATTTGCCGGTGCGCATTTTCCACAAACTGACGCCGGCCTGGGCGCACAGCATGCGATCGACCAACTGTTCTTTGCTCATTTCCAAAGAAAAGACGCCAACCGGCACTTTGCCGACGACCGCCACTTGCCGCGCCAAATCCATCGCCAAAGAAGTTTTACCGACCGACGGACGAGCCGCCAGAATGATCAAGTCAGATTTTTGCAAACCGGCCAACAAGTTATCCAGATCGGGGTAGCCGGTGGAAATACCGCGCAGTTTGCCGCTTTGATTGTGCAAATCGTCGATGCGGTCAAAGGCTTCGTTTAACAAGCTGGCGATGGAAGTAAAATTTTGTTTTAAATATTTTTGTGAGACGCCGAATAATTTTTGCTCGGATGAGTCCAAGACTTTGTCAATCGCTTCTTCTTCGTCATAGCCCATTTCCGTGATTTCCGTAGCGGCGTTGATCAAGCGGCGCAGGGTCGCTTTTTTTTGCACCATGGCGGCGTAAGTGCCGACATTAGCCGCAGAGGCGACGGCAGAGGCCAGTTCGGTGATATAAGCCCGGCCGCCGACTTGCGCCAGTAATTCTTTTTCTTCCAGACGCGAAGTCAAAGTCAAGACATCAATCGGTTCGTGATTGGCGAACAGCTCTTTGATCACTTCATAAATCCGGCCGTGGCTGTCTTTGTAAAAATCTTCCGGCTGCAGGGTGTCGGCAATTTTAATGATGGCATCTTTATCGATCAATAAACAACCTAAAATGGAAATTTCGGCTTCAATGTTTTGTGGCGGCAGTTTTAGCTCGGACTTGTTGTCGGACATAGGCTAGGCGGGTAGGATGGTAGCTTGCCCGCCGATGAGGCGGGGTTGGTAGTTTTTATACTACATTGCTTTGGTTGATTTTTCAAGTTGCGCAAAAGCTTTAAACTTGGTAGGATATAGTCATAAATTTTAAAAATAAACCCATGGATGATGTTTTTCAGATCATCGGCGATGCCGGCCTGTTTTTCTTTTCTGACCTATTGCTGCCTTTGATTTTTTTGGCTATTTGGCTGGCGCCTAACTTGGTGGTTAGTCTTGACTTTCACGATTTGGGCAGTTTTATGATGCTGTGTTTTATCTTTGAGTTTGTGTTTGGCCACGCCTCGGTCGGTTTTGGCTTGGTCAGTTTGTCTCGAAGTAAACTTTTAGTTTTGTTTGCTTTTCTTTTGTACGGATTTTTTTTATTTTTTGTAGCGATGCATGGCGGATTGACTCAAGTTTTTATTTTTTTGGCGACGATCATCGGCCGAGCGCTTAGCGCGCGCAAGACCAATCAATACCAAGCCATAACAATTGCGATTTGGCTGGGTTTTTCCCGGGTGATGTTATTATTGGCTTGCGCTTTGCCGGCGGCGATTCTGCCTATCCCGGCTTTGGGTGCGGCGCATTTTAACTTTAATTTCGGTACAGCCGCCGGTTTGTTTGTGGAACAACCGCAAAAAATGATTTTTTGGCTGTTGACTTATTATGCTTTGGTTGATTTGATGGAAAAAAGAATTATCAAGTTATTTTCCGCAGCCGCTGGCAAACATACTGGCCGCTAGCTTGCTAAAAAAATTAACCTCGATTATACTGAAAACTCATTAGAATTGTAAAAATATGATAAATTCCAAGCAAATCAGGCAAAAATTCTTAGATTTCTTTGCCGCCCACGGCCACACGATTATTCCCAGCGCTTCGATTATTCCGGAAAATGATCCGACGGTTTTGTTTACCACTGCCGGCATGCATCCCTTGGTGCCGTATTTGCTCGGCCAAACTCATCCTGCCGGCAATCGTTTGGCCAGCGCGCAAAAATGCATTCGTACCGGCGATATTGATGAAGTGGGCGATCTGACGCACCTGACATTTTTTGAAATGTTGGGCAATTGGAGTTTGGGTGATTATTTTAAACAAGAATCGATTGCTTGGAGCTGGGAATTCTTGACTAGCCCGGATTATTTGAATCTGGATAAAGCCAAGCTAGCTTTTTCAGTTTTTGCCGGTGATCAGGATGCTGAATTTGACCAAGACTCTTATAATTTTTGGTTAGAAACGGGCGTGTCTCATAAACGCATCGCCAAGTTGGCTAAAACTGATAATTGGTGGGGGCCGGCGGGTCAAACCGGGCCATGCGGACCGGACACGGAAATTTTTTATTGGACCCCTTCGACTTCGCTCAGGGCAGGCGGCTCTGAAGCGGCGCCGGAAGATTTTCAAGCCACGCACGCTGATTCTCGCTGGGTGGAGATTTGGAATAATGTTTTTATGGCTTATGACAAGCAAGCCGACGGTTCATTTGCTTCGCTCAAGCAAAAAAACGTGGACACCGGCATGGGTTTGGAACGAACTCTTTGTACAATCAATAACATTTCCGATATCTATCAAACGGATTTATTCGATCTTGCCATTGCCAAATTAGAAGAGCTGTCTGGCAAAAAATATAAAGATCAAGCGACGGATTTTCGTATCATTGCCGATCATTTGCGCGCCGCGACCGTCATGATTGGCGATCAAAAGGGGATTGTGCCGTCTAATAAAGATCAAGGCTATGTTTTGCGCCGTTTGATTCGCCGAGCGATGCGTGCGGCCAAAAAGCTGGGGATTAATCAAGAAATTAATTTTTGCTCGACCATCGCCCAAATTTTTATTGACCAATTGGGTGAGGTCTATCCGGAGCTAATCGCTAATCAGCCGAAAATTGTGGCGGAACTAAACAAAGAAGAAACAAAATTCAAGCAAACCTTGCAAACAGGCGAACAAAGATTTAATAATTTAGTTTTAAACAACAAAAAAATTAGCGGGGTTGATGCGTTTGATTTGTATCAATCTTATGGTTTTCCGATTGAACTGACCCGCGAGCTGGCCAAAGAAAAAGATATTATTGTCGATGAAGCCGGTTTTGTGGCTGAATTGGAGCGGCACAAAGATTTGTCGCGCACAGCAACCGCCGGCAAGTTCAAAGGCGGTTTGGCTGATCATGCCGAAGCAACAACCAAATTACACACCGCGGTGCATTTGTTGCTGGCGGCTTTGCGCAAAGTTTTGGGCGACGGCGTTTTCCAGAAAGGATCAAATATTACAGTTGAGCGTTTGCGTTTGGATTTTTCCTATCCGGACAAGATGACGCCGGAGCAAATAAAAGAGGTGGAAGGTTTGGTTAATCAGGCCATCAAAGATGAACTGCCGGTCACGGTGCAAGAAATGCCATTAGCCGAAGCCAAAGCGATGCAGGCCATGGGGGTGTTTGATACCAAGTACGGTCAGATGGTTAAAGTTTACACGGTCGGGCAGGGGGATAAGATGTTCTCTTGCGAAATTTGCGGCGGCCCGCATGCCAGCAATACCGGTGAGCTGGGCAGTTTTAAGATTATTAAAGAAGAAGCGTCGAGCGCCGGGGTGCGGCGAATAAAAGCAACCTTGTCCTAAAAAGTAATCACAAAAATAATCACCGCCCTGCCGTAGTCTCTCCGACTTCAAGTCGGAGGACTGTGGCAGTTTTAAATTTGCATTTTTTTTCGTTTTATTTTATAACTATAGCCAGTTCGTTACATAATTTAAGGAGTGACCAATGAAACGTGCTGTTTCTAGCGCGCGCGGTAAGATTATGGAGGATTATATCAATAAAACTCCGCCTTTGCCTAAAGAGGAAGTTGCCCGGTTGATCGACCTGGCGCAAGCCGGCGATCTGCAAGCCAGAAATATTTTGCTGGAAACGCATTATACTATGATTTGGCGCTTGGCTCGCTTAGTTGGCGCGCGATTTGAAAAAAACACTTTTACTGTTGATGATTTGTTTCAAGAGGGCTGTTTGTTCTTTTTTGAAGCGATTGACAAATATTCTTCGTCGCGTTTGGGTAAAGACGGCCGGCCGAAAGATTTTTTGCTTTATGCTTATTTGCGGGTCTATTGGCGACTGATCGCCTTTGTTCTGCAAAAAGGCTACCAGATTCATCAAAGCTTTGCTTTGATTACGCGCCAGCTTAAAGCGCAAAAAGCGCTTAGCTCTTTGGAGCAAAAACTTGGTCGAGCTGTCGGCATCGTTGATTTGGCCAGCGAGTTAAAGCAAGAAGAAACGGAGGTGGCTGAAGTGCTGTTTGGCGCGATTGATTTAACTCACAGCTTGGATGATGCTATCGGCGATAATCGTGATTTTACTTATCATGACGTTCTGGCTGATGCGGAGGCTGATAACTTTGTTGAGCAGCTGGAGAAAAAAGATCTTTTGCAACAGTTGCTGCGGTCGTTAGCGTCGCCGTTTTACGACAAGGAGCGAGAAGTTTTGCAAATGCATTTTAATTTGCTGGATCAAGAGCTTTTTGAAATTGTGCCTTTGCAAGTAATTGGTGATCGGCTTGGCTTTTCCTCGGAATGGGTGCGTCGCACTATCAACAAGGCAATCACCGTGATTCGCCGTAAAAATAAGGTCAAAGTTTTAAACAAACCTTTGTAACCCGTTATCTTGATTGATAGCGGGTTTTTCATAACAAATTTTGCTTTGCCGTAGTCTTGAGTTGATTTATTTTTTATTTGTGTTATAATATTTTAATTGAACAAATTAAATTTTATGCGCAAAATAGATCTAAAATCAGTTGTTTGGAAAGAAGGCGACCATTATATTGCCCAATGCTTGGCGGTTGATGTTTCCAGCTTTGGCAAAACCAGAAAAGAGGCGCTGGCCATGTTGCAAGATGCTTTGGCTTTGTATTTCGAAGATATGCCCTTGCCGCAAAAAGCGGCGGTAACCAGACCGGCGATTGCTTCGGTCACTTTGCAGTATGCCTAAATCGTATACTCTGCGTTTAGTAATAAGAGTCCTTGCAAGCAAGGGCTTTGTTTTTATTTCTCAAACCGGTTCGCATGCCAAATATAGAAAAACAAACGGCGAGACGTTAACGGTGATTGTGCCGATTCACGGCAAAGATGTGCTTTATGGCACTTTTCGCTCAATTTTGCGCCAAGCGAATTTGGCAGAAGACGATTTTGCGAAAAAATAAAAAAAGTCGGATTAATTTTCCGACTTTTGTAAGTTTAGTTTTGTTTATTTTAATTCTTTGCTGGCAATAATAAAAACAGGGTAAGTACTACTTAGAATAATTAATCTAAAGTTTTGTTGCTTTGTTTTATAAATTATTGTATATCCAACAGGGCTATTTTCATTGCCCTTAAAATATTGTAATTCAGAAGTTGGCTCAATGAAAACAGTTTTTGTATTGCCTGGCGCCACTTTGCATGAAAAACAAACAATAATTTCTTGAAAATCTCCTTGTTGTTGAAGAAAAAATTGAAGTTCTTCTGAACTTGGACAACGTTCATCACATGACGTAAAAACAGTCAACAGAATAGCGGAAATGAGAAAAATTTTTTTCACGGTAAGTCTCCTAAAATGGTACGAAAATTTAACAGCTAATTGTCAAAGTATTGTCAAAGTATTGTCTTGTTTATATCACGTCCTTATTATTTTGTCAACGGCTAGCGGCTGAAAATGATTTAACGTGGAAAAACTTTAAAATTCTGAAAACTTATGCCCAGCGTCGATTTTGCTCCAAAAATCAGCAATTTTTTTTACCTAACTTTAGTTAAAAAACTCCATAAACTTATTTTTGGGCTAACTCTTGACATAATTTTGCTTTAACCATATAATGAGCCATAGAATTTATAACTAATCCAGGTTATTCATTTTTTTAACTTTAGTTAAACATAAGTTTTAACAAACTTTTTTGTTATTTAATGGCTCACGAAGAAGCTTCCAAAGAATTTATAGAGGTTATAGGTCAGATTGAAGAAATCCTGCCTTCTGCCTCGTTTAAAGTAAAATTGGATAACGGCCATGAAATATTGGCTCATCTCTCCGGCAAAATGCGGATGAACAAGATCCGGCTGGCTTTTGGTGACCGCGTTAAAATTCAAATAAGTCCTTACGATTTAGGCAAAGGACGCATTACTTATAGAATGTAGATTTAAAGTTATAAGTCGCAAGTCGTTAGCCGGAAGTCAAAATTGACTGACGACTTGTGACTAACGACTAACGACTTATTTATTATGAAAGTCAGAGCTTCAGTGAAAAAAATTTGTAAAGATTGTGAGACTATCCGCCGCAAAGGCCGGGTGTGTGTTATTTGTAAAAATCCAAAACATAAACAGAGACAAGGATAAAATAGTCGTTAGTCGTTAGTTGTTAGTCTTTAATTTTTTATTCTTGACTAACGACTAATGACTAACGACTTTATAACTTTTAATTTTTAACTAGTATGGCCGTTCGTATCTCCGGTGTAACAATTCCCAATGACAAACGCGTGCAGATCGCGTTGACTTATATTTACGGCATTAGCCGCTATACGTCAGACAAAATTTTAGCCAGTACCAAGATTAGTCCTGATGTTCGCGTTAAAGATTTGACTGACGAACAAGCCAACTTATTGCGCAACATGATTGAAAAGCAGTTTAAGGTGGAAGGCGATTTACGGCGCGAAGTGGCCGGCAACATTAAACGGTTAAAAGAAATCGGCAGCTATCGCGGAACGCGTCACACCAAAGGCTTGCCGTCTCGCGGCCAGCGCACTAAGACCAATAACCGCACTTTGCGCGGCAACAAACGTCGGACCATGGGTTCCGGCAGAAAAGTGGCCGGACAAAAAACGTAAAAAGTCACTAGTCGTTAGTCACAAGTCAAAACAAATTATATAAATTTAAGATTTAAAACTTAAACAACAGAATTTAGAATCTGGAATCTGGAATCTGGAGATAAAATCCAAATTCTAAATTCCAAATTCCAAATTCCGAATCGTATGACCGAAGAAGTTAAATTGACCGATGAACTCGGCGATCAAACAGAAAAGATAGATTTACAAGCCCCGGACCAAGCGGAAATGCCTGTGCCGTCGAATAATGGCGCCCAGTTGGAAGAGCTGCCGGAAGAAATCAAAAAGAAATTGGAAAAATCCAAAGCCGCGCGCTTGGCCAGCAAGAGCAAAAAGAAAAAAAAGCAAGCTCAAGCCAAAGTGACCAGCGGCAAAGCGTTTATCAACTCCACTTATAACAACACGATCGTTACTTTGACTGATCCGGTCGGTAATGTGATTTCTTGGGCGAATGCCGGTTTGGCCGGTTTTAAAGGCCCGAAAAAGTCCACGCCATACGCCGCGCAGATTATTGTGCGCATTGCCGTGGAAAAAGCCAAAGAGTTTGGCTTGCAAGAAGTCGGCGTGTTTGTTAAAGGCGTAGGGACCGGTCGTGAATCAGCCGTGCGCGCTTTGAATGCCAATGGCCTGAACATTACTTTTATCAAAGATATCACCCCGGTGCCGCATAATGGTTGCCGCGGCCGTAAGCCGAGAAGGATTTAAAACTTATGACTACTCTTACCAACGCCCAATGTCGCTTATGCCGACGTGAAGGTCAAAAATTGATGTTAAAAGGTGAACGCTGCAAGACGGCTAAGTGCCCGATGGCTACCGGCGCCACGCCTCCGGGTATTCATGGCGCCAAACGCGTCAAGAAGCTGAGCGAATACGGCCAGATGCTGCGCGTTAAACAAGGTTTAAAATGGACCTATGGCATGCGCGAAAAACAATTTAAATTGACTTTTGACAAGGCCAAAAATTTGGGTGATGCCGGTGAGAATTTATTGCGCTTGCTGGAAACTCGTTTGGACAACACCGTTTATCGTTTTGGCTTTTGCAAATCTCGTCCGGCGGCTCGCCAGTTGGTCAGCCACGGCATGTTCACTGTCAACGGCAAACTAGTCGATATCCCGTCTTATCAAGTTAAACCAGGCGATATTATTGCTATCAAGAAAAATAAACAAAACAAAAAAACGTTTGCCGATTTGGCCGACAAAATGAAAGATAATTACGTGCCCGGTTGGCTGAACTTTGATCCGATGGAAAAAACGGGCAAAGTTTTACACGCGCCGACTGTTGATGATTTGGACAAATCCGTTAAGACGCAGATGATTGTCGAGTTTTATTCAAAATAAAATTACTACAAATACAAATTATTACAAATATACAAACAAGAATTTGGAATTTGGAATTTAGAATTTGGAGAATTAAAACCCGCCTGCCGGCAGGCAGGCTCCAGATTCCAGATTCCAGCTTCCAGATTCCAAAATTTTATGCAAAGTATTGCTTTACCAAAGAAAATTGAAGTGGTTCCGGGTGCAACGCCCAACCAAGCTGATATTATCGTTGAGCCGTTAAATCCCGGCTATGGCGCGACTTTGGGCAATTCCTTGCGCCGCGTGTTGTTGGCCAGTTTGCCCGGTTCGGCGGTGATCGGTGTCAAAATCGCCGGCGTGGATCATGAATTTATGGCCATCCCGCATGTCAAAGAAGATATTTTGCAGATGATTTTGAATTTGAAGCAATTGCGTTTTAAATATTTTTCCGAAGAGCCGGTGGTTCGCTTGGAATTAGAAGTTCATGGTGAAAAGCAAATCAAAGCCGGCGATATTAAGAAAAATGCCGAAGTGCAGGTGGTTAATCCTGATTTGGTTTTGGCCAATATCACCGACATGGCCGGTAAATTAGAAATGGAAATTTTTGTCTCGCGGGGCCTCGGCTATGAACAGGTGGAAAATCGCGAGAACAAAGCCAGCGAAATCGGTTATATTGAAATTGATTCCATATTCTCTCCGATTTTGAATGTCGCTTTGAACGTGGAAAATACCCGCGTCGGTAAAATGACCGATTGGGACAAATTGGTTTTGTCCATCACCACCGACGGCACGATTGAACCGCAGGCCGCTTTTGCCGCCTCCGCCAAAATTTTGGTGGAACAGTTTAATGCCGTGGTCGCTTTGGCCGAAGAGGGTTTGACGGTGGAAGCGCCGGCCGTTGTGGAAGTTCCGGTTGATGAAACGACAAGCGAAGCGGAAGTTGAAAAACCTAAGAGAACCAGAAAGAAAAAAGCAGATTCCGCCTCTTCGGCGGACGAGTTAAGTAATAATTAAAATAATTAAAAATTCGTAGTTTCGTAGTGTTTGCCTCTGTCTTGGCAGAAGCAAGTCCAACGTAATTCGTAGATCCGTATTAATTATATGCGCCATCGCAACAAAGGAGTAATTTTAGACAGACCGAAAGCAGCTCGCGAAATGATGTTAAGAAACATGGCGGCCAGTCTTTTGTTGTACGAGAAAATCAAAACGACCGAAGCCAAAGCCAAAGCGTGCAAACCTTTGGTAGAAAAAATGATCACCACGGCCAAGACCGGTGATTTGACGGCTCGCCGCAGTTTAATTTCCAACTTGCCTCAACCATTGGCTGTCAAAAAAGCGATGGATGTTTTAGGCAAACGGTACGCCGAACGCCCGGGTGGTTATACGCGCATTATTCGTCTAAGCAAGCGGGTTGGTGACGGCGCCCAAATGGTGCAATTAGAATTAGTTTAAAACTATGCCAGAAATTTCAAGAAAAATTCAAAAATTTGACGCTACCGATCAAACCGTCGGCCGTTTGGCGACCAGAATCGCCACGGTGCTGCGCGGTAAACACAAAGTCAGCTATCAGCCTCATATCGACAATGGTGATATCGTGGAAGTGATTAACGCCGATAAACTGAAATTCAGCGGCAAAAAATTGGGCCAACGCGTTTATTACAGCTTTTCCGGTTATCCGGGCGGCCTCAAAACCAAAAAAATGTCCGAGATTAATAAAAATAATCCGGGTGATATTATTTTTCGCGCCGTGCGGGAGATGTTGCCGGATAATCGTTTGCGCAACGGCATGTTGAAAAGATTAAACATCAAATAATTATGGCTACTAAAACTGTCAGTAAAACCGAAGAGACGATTGCGATGCCGGCAACTAAATATATTAGTTCCATCGGTCGGCGCAAACGTGCCAGCGCCCAAGTTCGTTTATACGAGGGCGGGAGCAACAAAGTTGTCATTAACGGCATGCCTTTGGAAAAATATTTCCCGGCCGACAATGAACAGGAAATTGTTTTGCAATCTTTGAAATTGACCAATCAAAAAACGTTTGATTTTTCTGTTTTGGTTAAAGGCGGCGGCAAAGTCGGCCAGGCCGAAGCGGTCCGCCACGGCATTACTCGCGCTTTGGTCAAATTTGATCCTGAATTAAAACCGGCCTTGAAAGCCAAAGATTTGATGACTCGCGATGCCAGAGAAAAGGAAAGAAAGAAACCGGGTTTGAAAAAAGCCAGACGCGCGCCACAGTGGGCCAAGCGATAGATATCGGATTTCGGATGTCTGATTGTCGCAATAAAATATTACGCGTAGAGACGCATGGCGATGCGTCTCTACTTTTGTAATAAAAAATAATTCTGCCTCGCCGTCCCGACGTTTTGCCGGGGCGGCGTTTTAAAACAAAAACTCCCTCGATTTTCATCGGGGGAGTTTTTGGTTTATTCTACAAAATGTAGAGACGCAAGATTTTGCGTCTTTACGCTTTTTGCACATTGACCGCGTTCAAACCCTTCGGGGATTGTTCGCTTTCAAAAGTAACACGGTCACCTTCTTGAAGTTGGTCAAAAGTGATGCCAACCAAGTTGTTGCTGTGAAAGAATAAATCGGTAGTTTGACCTTCCGGGGTAATGAAACCAAAACCCTTGTCAGTCTTTTTTTTGATAACACCGTTCATTGTTTTGAAGCTAATTTAATAAGTTTCCGCCTCATCGGCGGACGAAGCCCGCCTTCGCTCCGATGGAGCTATGGCGAGGCAAAGAAAAAAATTTGTGAAGCTCGACGATTTTTCTAAATTAATTTACTTAGCTCTAAGGATAGCAGAAATTTATAATCTTGTCAATGGCACGATTTTGCCTGGAAATTTGCTAAAAATAAACCTTTTTGTTACCATAAAAATAGCAGATTTGTTGTTCTTTGTAAGAAAGGATTTTTAAAATGAGATTTCAATTGAGTCGAATTACAGGCAATTGGCGAAAGCTTTTAGGCATTGTCGCCGTGATTATTTTTTTTGCTTGGTTGTTTTTTATGCTGTTCGGTCCGTTCGGCATAGTCATCTTTATCGCCTTGGTCGGCTTGAAAGCAGTCGGCATCTGGGAGCGAATCGAACAAAGCAAGCCCAACAACGGTTGAGTTGAACCGTTGACCGTCCGGCGCTTTTGCGCCGAATAAAATTAAAAAAATCCCGAAAGAATCGGGATTTTTGTTTTTACCAAATCCATGGCTCAACCGAATCGACGTAAGAATCATCACTACTACTGAAAAAGCTTTTAATAAAGGCAATAATAAACCAGACGATAAGGACGGCGATCAGCGGCAAAAAAATATACCACAGAGTGGAAATAAGCCAATAAATTGCCAAACCGATGCCGGCGAGTAAATAAAGCGCCAGTAGTAGGCCGATTATGGCCAGCGGCGGGTAGAAGATTACCTTGGCCAGCGGTTTGAGGGATTGAATGGTAATCGAAGTTTTGTATTTTTTGTTCATGGCAACCTCAGTTTGAAAGAACAGTCGGCTTTAATTAAAGAATAATTTACAAAAAAAGTCAACTATTGACAGGGTGTCAGATTAATCGTAAATTATGACCAGAAATTAGTTATTTTAAATTAAACCAGAGGAGACGTGATGAATGAAAGATGTAAAATCGTAGTCGGTTTGTCCAAAGGCTACGAGCACGTGCCGGAACAATATTTGAATGAACGCGTTTGGCACGAAGTTGTTACTTTTGAAGATGTGCGCCCCACGCCTTATGACGTGGAATTTTGGCCCACCATGATGGATCTGGAATTGGCTCTGACCAAAGAAGAGCCGACGGTGCTGGTTATTTCCAATAACATGGTAATCGGTCACGATGTGCCGATTAGCGCTAATGTCATTGTTCGTAATATCCGAAATAAACGAACAGGCGATTTTCCGATAATCTTGTTGACCGAAACCGTCGGTAAAATTGATTTGACAGGCGGATTTGATGATTATTATCTGCGCGAGCGGAACAAAGACTGTTTTCAGGTTTTTGAGGACATTTATCAAAAATGGGTCATCAAGCATTGACAAAAAGCGTTTTAAGCCATTCCGACGGACGTTGGGACGGCTTTTTTATTACTCGCTTGCATTTTGTCGGCAAAGGGCTAGACTTAAAGCTAGTGAATTAGCCTATTTGAGGCTAAACTAATATTAACTTTATGTGGTACTTTCTAGCGGTAGTCGTGATTCTGTTTTTCTATTCTTTGCGCGTGCTCAAAGAATACGAGCGGGGAGTCATCTTTTTCCTCGGGCGTTGCACGGGTGTGCGCGGACCGGGCTTGATTTTTTTGATTCCGATTTTTGAACAGATGAGCCGGGCTACTTTGCGCACCGTTACCATGAACATCCCGTCGCAAAAAATTATTACCAAAGACAATGTTTCGATCGACATTGCCGCCGTGGCTTATTACCACATTGTCGATCCGCAAAAATCTGTGGTCGGGATTGAAAATGTTTATGACGCGGTCAACCAAATCAGCCAGACGACAGTGCGTAATGTTGTCGGTCAATTCCAGCTGGATCAGTTGTTGTCGCAGACCTCGGAGATTAATGAAAAAATAAAAAACGTGATTGATACCCACACCGAACCGTGGGGCGCGCAGGTAACAGCTGTGGAAATCAAGGATATTACTTTACCGGATAATATGCAGCGGGCCATGGCCAAAGAAGCCGAAGCCGAGCGTGAACGCCGGGCCAAGATTGTGGCGGCCGAGGGCGAGTTCCAGGCGGCGGTCAAGCTTGGCCAAGCGGCGGATATTATTATGAATCATCCGATTGCTTTGCAGCTGCGCACTTTGCAGACTTTGTCCGAGATTAGTGTGGAGAAAAATTCCACCATTATTTTCCCGGCGCAGTTGATGACGACTGTGCAGGAGGTGCTGAACACGGTCAAAATGGATTCGATCAACGGGCTCTCCTCCGCTAAAGCTTCGTAGAGCAAAGCCGGTGGTAAAGGTGTAAAAAGCGCAACAGAATAATAAATGTAAACGTTGGTTTAAACTTCGCAGCCGCGTCGTAGTCTCTCGCAGAGGACTACGACGCTTTTGATTTTAAGACTGCCGTCCCGACATTGCGTCGGGACGGCAGGGCGGTGGCGGTTATTGAAGTCGTTCCGGTCAGGGCGACTTTTTTATTGACTGGCCGTTGATAAAGCCCTATAATTCTTAGATAATTCATTAAGCTTAATTTTATGGACTCGCAAAAAAACACTTGGGGCTGGATTGTTTTAGCGCTGGGCTTGGTCATCGCTTCGGCAATATTTTCTTGGTCTTTTTTCAAAACCAAGCAAGTAACCGACGAGATTACCGTCTCCGGTTCGGCCAAACAGCGCATCACGTCCGATCAGGCGCATTGGACGGCCAACTTTTCGCGCAGCATTACCACCGACACCCTGAAAGACGGTTATAATCAGATGAAGGGGGATGAAAAAACAGTCAACACTTTTTTGACAGCTCAAGGTTTTAAAAACGTGGATATTTCGCCGGTGTTTATGAATCAGGTTTACAACAACAACCAAGGCGCGCCGCAACAATATAGTTTGACGCAGAGCATTGATTTGAAGTCGACCAACGTGCAAAAAATGAAGTCGCTGGCCAAAAACAGCGCGATTTTATCTGACCAAGGCGTGTTTTTCGCGCCCAATCCGGTGGAATATAATTATACAAAATTGCCGGAATTGCGCGTCTCGCTGTTGCCGGCGGCGATTAAAGACGCTCGAGCCCGCGCGGAAATTATCGCTCAATCGTCAGGCAAAACCTTGGGCGCGGTCAAAAGCGTAACCATGGGCGTGGTGCAGGTGATGCCGGCCGACACGGTGACGGTTGACGATTATGGCAGCTACGACGTTACCAGTATTGATAAAGACGTGATGATTACCGTCAAAGTGGATTTTGCTTTGCAATAAAATCATGAACAGCTCTCAATTTGTTTTGGTGGATCTGCAAAAAGCCGCCAACGCTGACAAAGCTAAATTGCTGGCCGGATTTTTTAAAACCGGGCCGGGCCAATACGGCGCGGGTGATCAATTTTTGGGCGTGATGGTACCGCAACAGCGCGCCATCGCCAAAAAGTATTGCGCCCTGGCTTTGAGCGAAATCGAAAAATTAATCAAAAACAAATTTCACGAAGCGCGGCTGACGGGTTTGTTGATTTTGGTTGATCAATATGAAACCGGAAACGATGAGCGCAAAAAGACAAAAGCTCTGGATCCCGGCATCCGCCGGGATGACATTTTTAATTTTTATTTAGCTCACACTAAACAAATTAACAATTGGGATTTGGTGGATTTGACCGCGCCAAAAATTGTCGGCGGCTATTTGCTTAATCAACCGCGCCGGCTTTTGTATAAACTGATCAAAAGTAAAAATTTGTGGGAACGGCGGATTGCCGTGCTGGCGACTTTTCAATTTATCAAACACAATCAATTTGTCGATGCTTTAAAAATTGCCAAATTATCATTGACCGATCAGCACGACTTAATGCACAAAGCAGTCGGCTGGATGTTGCGCGAGATTGGCAAACGCGACGTTAAAGTTTTGGCAAAGTTTTTAGACGAGCATGGCAAAAAGATGCCGCGGACAATGCTAAGGTATGCGATTGAAAGATTGCCGGAAGAGAAGCGACAGCATTACCTAAAGAAATAGTACTGTCATACCGGCGTATGCCAGTATCCAGAAATTCACGAACGAAGCAGATGAAACTGGATCCCGGCATACGCCGGGATGACCAAATAGGAAGGGTTTATTATAAGTATATGAACTTCAACGAACAACAACAAAAAATAATCGACAGTGTTTTTGGCGCGTATTTAATCTCCGCGCCGGTCGGCACGGGCAAGACGACTGTCCTGGCCCAGCGCGTGATTTCAGCCATAAAAGCGGGGGTTGCGCCGGCTGAGATTTTGTGCCTGACCTTTACCAACAAAGCGGCCGAAGAAATGAAAACGCGCTTACGCCAGTGTTTAGCGGACGTTAGCCAGTCGGGCGAGGTGGTGATTAACACTTTTCACGGTTTTTGTGCCTATTTTTTAAAAGCCGAAAGCAAAGCTCTCGGGCTGACCGCAGATTTTGTCATTATGGACGAAGATGAGCAGGCGGCCGTCATGAATAATCTTTTAGCCGATTACCCGCGTGCGCCGATTGCTCGAGAAAAGCGGGCGATTTTAGATTTACTGGAACGGCTTTATCGTTACAAAATAACGCAGCTGGAAATTGCCATTGGCTACCAGGTGGAGCCGGTTAATTTGCCGGCGCAGCTGGTGGAGCTCGGCCAGAAATATGAGCAAGTTCTATTGCAGCAAAACGCCGTGGATTTTAATCAACTGGTTTATCTGACTTTGCGCGCACTTTATTTAGACGATGAGTTAAAAAACAAATGGTCGCGCCGGTTTAAATTTATTCAGCTGGATGAATTTCAAGACACGCATTTGTCCGAATATTTGGTGGTTAAACAATTGGCGCGCGTGCATAAAAATTTAGCTTTGATCGGCGATCTGGACCAGACGATTTATGGCTGGCGCGGCAGTAAACCAAAATATATTGCCGAGTTATTCAAAACGCATTTTGCGCCGGTGACAAAATTAAATTTGAGCATTAATTATCGGTTCAATCCGCAGCTATTGGCGGCTATCAAATCTGTTTTGCAAAATTTCAAACAACAAAATACCAAAGAACTAACCGGCGCCAGTGCGGCCGAGGGACCGGAAAAATGCGTGCAGTTGTTTGCCGGCTACAACTTTGCCGAAGAGGCGACTTCGGTGGTCTCACAAATCAAAGACTTGCGCGCGCGTGAACCCAAGGCGACGATTGCGGTACTGGCTCGAGCCAATCAGCCGATTAGCGATCTGGCGGAAATTTTTGCCAAAGAAAATATCGCCCACATCACGGTTGACCAATATAATTTTTTTCGGCGCCAAGAGGTCAAAGACATTTATGCTTATTTAAAAATTATTTTTAATAAATTTGACCTAGACGCGGCTTATCGTTTGGTGGAGCGCCCAGCACGCGCTATTGGACAGGCGACTTTAAACAAGATTCGCGCCGAGGGCAACCCGGTCGGTCTGAAAGTCTCCGATTTGTTGAGCTTTAAAAATTATCAGCTGACTGAACCGTTCGCCCCCTTGCTCGACGCCTTTGCTCATGGTCGAATTGTCGTTTTGGACACGGAGACCACCGGTGTAAATTTTCAGACGGATGAAATTATTCAGATTTATGCCGTGGAATTAATCAACGGCCGGGCGGGCGAGGAATTTCATTATTATATTAAAAATCAAAAGCCGGTCGGCACGTCCGAGCAAGTGCACAAACTGTCCGATCAATTTTTACGCGAAAACGGCCACGAGCCCAAAGAAATTTTAGGCAAGCTCAAAAATTTTGTCGGCCAAGCGATTGTCGTCGGCCATAATGTTAATTTTGATTTGACGATGATTACCAACAACAGCGCGCGCTATGGCCTAAATTTTCAAGCCGCGGATTATTATGACACCTTGGATTTGGCCAAACGGTTTGTGCAATCGGAAAATTATCGCCTGTCAACCTTGGCCAAAAATTTAAATCTGGCCAGTGCCACCCATAGCGCCGATGACGACGTAGCGGCGACGGTCGGCTTGCTTGAGTACCTGATTAATTTGGCCCGAACCGGAACAAGCAAACGGCGCGAATTGTTTCAAGAATTTTCCAAAAAATTTGTCGTTTTGGCAAAAATGATTGAGGACTGGCAAGCACTAATTACCAAAGTCCGGCCAGCCGAAGCCTTGAATAAAATTTTGGATGATTCCGGTTTGCGGGAATATTATGCCAAAGAGCCGGACTCTAACAAACGACTAAAATCTTTTGACGCGCTGGCCCAGTTATTCGCGCAAAAAGACGATCCTCAAAAACCGAGCAACGTCGCTTTGCAAGAATTAATTAATTACGCCAGTCTGGTTAAAAATTTAGACTTCTTGGGACTGGAGCAGGGGAAGGTGCCGATTATTACGGTGCATGCCGCCAAGGGCTTGGAGTTTGATTATGTTTTTTTGGTCAAGCTGAACGAATTTCATTTCCCGATGTATAAAGCTGATTTTGAAGAAGAGCTACGCTTGTTTTATGTCGCTTTGACCCGGGCGCGAGCAGGTGTATACCTGTCTTATAGCCAGTTTGACGGCTTTGGTCGGCCAATGACGCCCAGCCGGCTGATCGGGTTGATTGATCCGCTATATGTGAATAGTTGCTGACGAGTGATATAAGGAGTATAATTTAAATATAATTTTTAAATTAAAAAGATGTTAAACAAAACTAGATTTAGCGGAGGAGTTTATGTTTGATTATAAAGGGCTTATTGCAATCCCAATTTTTTTTGGCATACTGATGGTTATTTTGCTTGTTGCCATTTTCGGTATCATTTTTGTAAATGGGAAAAAAGCTCAACTTCGGTTACAGTCGGAAGATAATCCGAAGGATGATCAACCGATTAATAATAAAAAGGTCGTTGAAAACAAAACTGGCGGAGTTGCTTTTTTTTATTTTTTTGCTTTAATGATGGCTTTTTGTCTTTCAGCTGTTGCTTGTCTGTTTATTTGGTTTTTTGGAGACTTTTGGATCGTTCTTCAAGCCTCCGCTCTGTTTGGTTTATTAAACTATTCTATTCTTAGCGAGTCTGCCGTTCTTCTCGGCAAACATAAATCGAAATTATTTTTTTTAGTTTTTATATTAACAATGAATATTGTTTTACCGGCAAGCCTTGGGCTTTTGCATGGCTACTTAATTAATCTTAGAATCGAAAAAGAACAAGCCGCAGACGACGCTCAATTAAATTTCTTGCAAACCACGACTGATGCGGCCGTCGGACAAATGAATCCGGGGTTATGTGATCAGTTGGGCAGTATGTCGGTCTACGCCGGCGATCACAGCTTGTCAAAAAAAGATTGCCAGGATGCCGTTGAAAGCACGACTACGTATTGGGTTTTGCAACAAGAGTCAGCGGCAGTGCGCAACAGAGATTATAACGGTTGTGGTGTTTTGGTTGACAAGCTAAAAGGCAAGATTTTTCAAAAAATAGATCCGACCGCCATTCTCGACGATTGCTATAAAAAAATAGATCAATATCAAAAACTTGATTTTAACAATTACTCCAGCGGAGACTTTTTCGCGCCGTCTTTGTGCGCAGACTTTGTAAACAAAACGATTCAGCCGACTAACCAACGTAAAACGGATTTAATCAATCAATGCCAAGCGGTTATGACCGGCAAACAAACGAAGGACGCCGCAGCTGTTGTGGCCACAAGGCAACAGCAGAATGTTAAATCTATGGAAGATGACATTGGAACGCTGGAGATGAATGGAGTAAATAACATAATCTTAAAAGATTGCCAAGATATTTTAACTTACAAAGCTAAATTTCCGGCTCAAGCTGATGAAATTCAAGGCGAGTATAAAACCTGCACGAACTTTATTAAGGACTCTTGTCAAGAAGCGCGCGATGCCGTAAAAGGCAATAGCTATTCCGGCTATGCCGATGGAGTAAAGGAGGCTAAAGACATCGTTCAGCGATGCAGTAGCCAAGGAATCTGACGAGGCGCAAAGCTTTAACGGGTCGTTATTTATTCTTTTTATTTTTATGCTATAATACTTGTCATGGAAAACAATAACGAACAAAAACCCATCACCCAAGAAGAACTGGTCGCTACTTTATTAAAATTTAGCGATGAGATTTTGTTTCCCATGATGCAAACCATGTCCGATGAAACTAATCAGCGGATTGATGATTTAAAACAAGAAGTAACGGGGATAAAACAGGAAGTAACAGGGATAAAACAAGAAGTAACGGGGATAAAACAAGAAGTAGCAGGGATAAACGATCGCCTAGACGAGCATGAGACTTTAATTTATCGCCTGATTGAAAATGGCGACAAAACCGACCGGCGGTTAAGCAATATGGAAAAACAATTGGCCGGTTTAAGGCAAGTTGAGAGTGAAGATGTGGTGGCGGTTAATGACGATGTGGTTAAAGTTAAGAAAATTGTGCAGAATCATGAATTGAGATTACGGGCGCTGGAAGCCTAAAACTGATTCTTAGAAATATTTGCATTAAAGTGGCAAATATTTTTTTATTTGAAAAAATAACGATAATTTGCTAAGCTAAAGCCAGTTTTAATAAGCACTTAAGCTTGCCATCTACTCACCCCGCCTCATCGGCGGGTCGCCGAAGAGGCGACTACTTACCTGATACCTTATGCCAGAAAAAGTTGCTAACATTGCAAAAAACACTTCTTATTTTACCTTGGCCCTGATTTTGCAGAAGGCTATTTCTTTGATTTATTTTACCTGGTATGCCAGGGCATTGGGGCCGGCGGACTTGGGCAAATACTATTTTGCCATTTCTTTGACCACGATTTTTTCCATTTTCTTAGACTTGGGTTTGACCAATTTGATTACTCGCGAAGTAGCCAAAGACAAAAGCGTCGCCACAAAATATCTGGGCGGCGCGCTAGCGCTAAAGACTATATTGTCGCTTGGCACGATTGCCGTGATTGCCGGTTTGGTCGGCTGGGGACATTATGATCCGTTAATTGCGGATTTGGTTTGGGTGTCGGCCATTTCCATGTTGCTGGATAGCGTCACCACTTTGATTTTTGCTTTTAGCCGCGCTTTTCATAATCTAAAATACGAGAGTATTTCTTCGGTGGCGTCGCAGGCGGTCACTCTGCTGGTTAGTTGGCTGGTCTTTGCTACCCACGGCAATCTGGTGGCTTTGATGTGGGCGCAGGTGGCTTCCAGTGCCTTTGCTTTTGTTTATGCGATCATCACGGTGGCCGGACGTTGGCACTTGTCTTTAAAACCGACTTGGAACTGGCAATGGCTGAGCAAGTTGCTAATCTTGGCTTGGCCGTTTGGCTTGTTTGCCATTGCTAACCGCGCTTACGGTTATTTTGACAGCTTGCTGTTGTTTTATTTTAAAAATGACCTGGCGGTCGGGATTTATCAAATCCCGTTTAAGATTAACCTGGCTTTGCAGTTTTTGCCCGCGGCTTTTGTCGCTTCTTTGTATCCGGCTTTGAGCCATTATTGGCATAATCAAAAAGATCAACTAGGCAAAACCTTTCAACGAGCGATTAGCTATTCTTTGATTCTGGCTATGCCGATCGGCATTGGCATTGCCGCCACGGCCGTGCCGCTGACCGAGTTGTTTAAAACCAGCTATACGCAAGCGATTTGGCCTCTGCGTCTGACCGCGGCCACGATTTTTCTGACATTTTTATCTTATCCGCTTGGTTCATTGCTTAATGCCTGTGATCGCCAAAAAAGCAACACCTGGAATATGATTATTACCGCTGTGGTGAATATTATTTTGGAATGTTTGTTTATTCCGCCCTGGGGCGTCATGGGCGCGGTGGCCTCGGATATTGTTGCCGCCGCTTTATTGGTGGTGTTGAGCTGGAAAGTGGTGCGCGAACTGAAAATTATTAAGTTGCGCGCAACGGCCGGCTTGTTCGGCAAAGTTCTGGCGGCCAGCACACTGATGGGTTTGGTGGTTTATTATCTGAACAGCCGTTTGAATTTGGGAGTAAACATTTTGTGCGGCGTGTTAGTTTACGGCTTGACACTGTTCGCGTTTAAAGGTTTTGCCAAAGAAGATTTGATTAGCGTGTGGCAATCGTTTAAGAAATGAATTAGGCTGGTAGGCAGTAGGCAGTAGGTCGTTAGAAAATCATCTAATAATCTACCGGCCCACCGCCTACGGCCTACCGCCTAGTTTATGAAGATTTGGCTTTTAACCCTTGATTATCCGCCGGCTGTCGGTGGGGTGGCGCATTACTATGGTTGTCTGGTTAGACATTGGCCCCCCTCTGGTAGGGGCGAGCCAGCAGGAAGTCTGAATGTCGTCACTAACGAACAAAAAAAATTAGTTAACGGCTGGCCGCTCATCGGTTGGTTGCCGGCTTTTTTTTGGCTGGCAAAAATGAAAGCAAAAAAACAAGGTGATTATTTTTTAATCGGCCAGATTTTGCCTTTGGGCACGGCGGCCATGCTGGTTAATTATTTTTTCAAGCTTGATTATGCTGTCCTTTTGCATGGTCTGGATTTTAATTTGGCCAGCACCGGCGGACGCAAAAAATGGCTGACCAAGAAAATCTTGAATCGCGCGCATAAAATAATTTGCGCTAATAGTTACACGTCGAGTCAAGTGAAAAATTTTGCCCCGGCCGTGGAAAATAAATTAAATTTGGTTAATCCGGGCGTTGAACCGCAATCGACCGGCCTTAATCTGGCGCCGGTGTTTGAATTGCGGCGCAAGCACGGCTTGGAAAATAAATTAATTTTGCTGACGGTCGGCCGCTTAATCAAACGTAAAGGCGTGGATCAAGTAATCAAAAGCTTGCCCGAGGTCTTAAAAATTCAGCCAAATTTGGTTTATGTGGTGATTGGCAACGGTCCGGAGTTGGATAATTATCAACGGTTAGCCAAGAAGCTTGGGCTACAAAATAATATTATATTTTTGTCAAGCGTAGATGACAAAGAGAAAATATTATGGTATTATGCCGGCGATATCTTTATCATGGTTTCGCGCAACCTCGGCGCCGACGTGGAGGGTTTTGGCATTGTTTATCTGGAGGCCGGGCTGGCCGGCAAGCCGGTCATTGCCTGCAAGACCGGCGGCGTAGCCGATGCCGTGGCTGATGAAGTCAACGGCCTGCTAGTTGATCCGGAAAGCATCAAACAAATCAGTGCGGCCATTTTACGCTTGGCCGAGTTTAAAGGTTTGCGCGAGCGGCTGGGCGTGGCCGGGCAGAAAAGAGCTAATGAGCAATTTAATTGGCAAGGACAAGCGAAAAAGATGTTCGAAATAATTAAAAATTAATAATTTTCAGATCTAAAATCTAAATTCCAGATTCCAATCTTATGATTTCAGTTATTATTCCCGCCTACAACCAAGCCGCCAACATCGGCGCTTGCTTGGACAGCTTGCTTACTCAAACGTATCAAGATTTTGAAGTGATTATCGTTAATGATGGTTCGACTGATAATACTTTGGGCGTTTTGCAAAAATACGAAACGCGTTTTAGCAAATTTTTATTAATCAGCCAAGAAAACAAGGGCGC
The DNA here is from genome assembly GCA_903897785.1 of Candidatus Falkowiibacteriota bacterium. Lineage (GTDB taxonomy): Bacteria > Patescibacteriota > Patescibacteriia > Patescibacteriales > Patescibacteriaceae > CAIUCZ01. The sequence continues at coordinate 56,240 of CAIUCZ010000030.1, read as the reverse complement.
TCCGGCGGCGCGGAATCGAGGCTTTAAAGAATCTAAAGGCGAGTATGTTTTATTTTGTGATGCCGATGCCAAGCTAAAACCGGAAGCTTTGCAGACAATGCAAGAAGCTTTGTCCGCTCAACCGAATATCAGTTTTGTTTATTGTTCGTTTAAGCTTGATTGGAAAAAATTTGTTTGCGGGCCATACAATGTTGATCGCTTGCGCCGTGAACCTTATATCTGTACTTTTGCCTTGGTGCGGCGGACTGATTTTTCCGGTTTTGACGAAAAAATAAAACGGTTTCAAGATTGGGATTTATGGCTGACGATGATGGAGCAAGGGAAAATCGGTTTGTGGCTGGATAAAGTTTTGGTTAGTTTTGTCGGCGGCGGCACGATGAGTATTTGGTTGCCGGGCTTTGTTTATAAATTTTTGCCCAACCTAAAAAAGGTAAAAAAATACGAAGAGGCGATGGCGATTATAAAACAGAAACATCAATTGCCGAATTAGAGTTTATAAAGTTGAAAGTTATAAAGTTCGTAAAGTTCATAAAGTTTCGCGCTTTATAACTTTATAACTTTATAACTTTATGAACTATGTCAGCTAAAAAATCTATCACCTTGCCATTAATAATTATCGCGGCATTGATTGTCGGCCTGATAGTTTTTTGGATTTATCCGCGCGCGAATAAAACTTTAAGTTTGAATGGTCAAAAAATCAGCTTGGAGCTGGCTCTAACAGACCAACAGCAAGTTCAAGGTTTAAGTTCTCGGCCAAGTTTGTGCCAGACTTGCGGCATGCTGTTTGTGTTTGACAAGCCGCAAAATCAAAAATTCTGGATGAAAGATATGAACTTTCCGCTCGATTTGATTTGGTTGAATGACAATAAAATCGTGCAGTTGGATAAGAATTTGCCGCCGGAAGGGGCGATGCCCAAAAATTTTTATCCCTCACGCCAGCTGATTACTGATGTGCTGGAAGTGAATGCCGGATTTATAGACAAATATCAGTTGCAAATAGGGCAGAGTTTAAGCATAAAATAACATAGTATGTGTCATCCCGAGCTTGCGAGGAATCTCTTACACCTCCGGCTTATGGTTTTAGAGATTCCTCGTTCCTCGGGATGACAAAATCAGAGGCTTGCTAAATTTATCGTTCTAGAGTATTATCTGTTCATAAATTATTTTTTTATAAACAAAACTATGTCCCAAATTATCTCTCAAGAGGGCTATCAAAAGCTGGTCGACGAATTGAACATGCTGTCCACGGTGCGCCGCCGGGAAATCGCCGACCGAATTGAACGGGCTAAAGAGCTGGGTGATTTATCGGAAAATGCCGAGTATGCCGACGCCAAAGAGGCCCAAGCTTTTAACGAAGGGAAAATTATAGAAATCGCCAACATGTTGAAAAATTTGACCGTATCCGAAGGACATGACAAGGATAAGGTCGGCATGGGCTCGGTCGTTAAGGTTAAAGCCCAGGGGCAGGAAAAGGAGTTTACCATTGTCAGTTTTAACGAAGCCGATCCGCTCTCGGGCAAGATTTCCAATGAATCGCCGCTGGGCCTGGCTTTTTTGGGTAAAGGCAAGGGTGCCAAGGTGATGGTCAAAACACCGAAAGGCGTAATTGAATACGAAATTAAAAAAATAGATTAGCTTAAAATTTAAACCAAACCCGCTAGAAGCGTGCCATAAACAAGGCGCGCTTCTTTTTTGACTTCTTGCTAAAAATTGTTTAAAATAACCATAGTCAAAACCTACAAGTAATAACCTAAAATTATGTCCGACCTCAAGCCCGGCGAGCATCAAGATCGCCTCAAAAAATTGCAGACTTTAAAAAATTCCGGTGTTAATCCTTATCCGGCCAAAGTTACGCGCACCCACATGGCAAAACTAGCGCTGGCTGATTTTGAACAGTTGGAAAAGGCAGCCGGCGAAGTCTGTCTGGCCGGTCGACTGCGGGTGATTCGCACTCATGGCAACATCAGCTTTGCCGAACTGGAAGACGATAGCGGCCGAATGCAGGTGGTGATTTCCAAAAAAGAAGTCGGCGATGAGTTATATAAACAATTTGTAAAATTAATTGACCAAGGCGATTTTATAGAGGCCCAGGGGTTATGTTTTGTGACGCAAGCCGGGGAAAAAAGTTTGTTAGTTAAAAGCTGGAAAATTTTGAGCAAGGCGTTATTGCCTTTGCCTGATGATTGGTATGGCCTGGCTAATGAAGAAGAAAAATTGCGCAAGAGATATTTGGATATCTTGGCTAATCCGGAAATCAAGGCAATGATTGTCAAAAAAGATAAATTCTGGAATGCCGTGCGCTCATTTTTGCACGAGCGCGGTTTTGTGGAAGTGGAAACGCCGGTGCTGGAAAACACGCCGGGCGGGGCCGATGCTCGGCCGTTCGTGACGCACCATAACGCGCTTGACTTGGATGTTTATTTGCGCATTTCCATGGGCGAACTATGGCAGAAAAAGTTGATGGTCGCCGGCCTGGACAAAACTTTTGAAATCGGCCGCCAGTTTCGCAACGAAGGCATGGACGCCGAACACTTGCAGGATTATACCCAGATGGAATTTTATTGGGGCTATGCCGATTATGAAATGGGCATGCAGTTGACTGAGGAATTATTTAAATACGTGGCGCAAGAAACTTTTGGCACGCTCAAATTTCAAATTGGTAAATTCGAGGTTGATTTGAGCGACAAATGGGAACGTTATGATTATGGCCAGACGGTCAAAAAATATACCGGCGTTGATATTGCCGGCGCGACGCTGGAGGAAATGGAAGCCAAGCTTAAAGAATTGGGCATTAATTATGATCCCAACGGTTTTAATATTACTCGCGCCATTGATAGCTTGTGGAAAGTTTGCCGCCGCCAACTGGCCGGCCCGGGATTTTTGGTCGGGGTGCCGATTGCTGTTTCGCCACTGGCCAAACGCGATGAAAAAAATAACAATGTCGCCCAGAGATTTCAAGTCATCTTGGCCGGTTCGGAATTGGGCAATGGCTATAGCGAGTTGAATGATCCGGTTGATCAAGCCTCGCGCTTTGAAGAGCAGCAAAAATTGCGCGAAGCAGGGGATGATGAAGCCCAGCGCAAGGACGAGGACTTTGTCCAGGCCTTGGAATATGGCATGCCGCCGACCTGCGGCTTTGGCATGTCGGAACGGGTTTTTTCCTTTTTGATGAATAAAACAAGCAGAGAATGCCAAATCTTCCCGCTAATGAGGCCTAAGAATTAAAAAAATAATATCCAGACGAAGTAGTTTTTGAGTTTATAAAGTTCATAAAGTTATAAAGTTGAAAGTTCTACGAATCCATGACTTTATAACTTTATAACTTTATGAACTTTTAACTGAATAGCCCATAAAATTTTTAATTTAGATTAAGATGAAAAAAATAACGGCCTTTTTATTGCTACTATTCATTGTCTTGCTGGGTTTTACGATTTATTATTTAATACACAACAAGCCGTTGCTGGAGGCGGCCTGCGGTTACAGACTACCGGACGGTTACCAGAAAATGGCGCTTTATCAATGCACGGCCAACGAGATGAAAGCCCAGCTGTTTAATAAAAATTATTGCACCACCTTTGCCACGCCAACCTGCGATGTCTTGCCGACCGACAAATGGCTGTGCCAGCAATTTTTAGAAAAAGGTAAGATTACTGACGAGCCAGATTGCGAGCTGAACGCCGCTTGCCCCAATCTTTATCAGCAATATAAAGATTTAATAACGCTGTGCGCACGTTATTATTCAAAGAAGAAGTGATTGTATATAATGCGAATCTACGAATTGTATGCGAATACTGCGAATGGCACCGCGAAAAATGCGAATATAAAATTCACGACATTCGTAATCAATTCGTAGTATTCGGATACAATTCGTAACATTCGTATTAAATTTATCGCAAATTAAAACCTATGCTAGATCTTAAATTTATTCGCGAAAATCAAGATTTAATCAAAAAAAATTGCGCTGATCGCATGGCCGCGGTTGATGTTGATGAGTTGTTAAAATTGGACACTGAGCGCCGCGAACTAATTAATCAAATTGATCAGCTGCGCGCCGAGCGCAATCAGTCGTCAAAAACTAAGCCGGACGAGGAGCAAATCGCCAAGCTGAAGCAGCTGGGCCAGAAGGTCGAGGGACTGGAGCAGACTTTGGTGATGACGGAAAAAAATCTGCAGACTTTGCTGTTGGCTGTGCCAAACTTAACTCATCCGGACGTCAAAGTCAGCGCCGACGAAGATGATAATCCGGTTTTGGAAACAATCGGTGAGATTCCGAATTTTAAGCTTGCCAGCCGAGGAGGCGGGTTTGAGCCCAAAGATCATGTCCAGCTGGCGGCGGATTTGGACTTGATTGAATTTGAACGGGCAACCAAAGTTACGGGCGCCAAGTTCTATTATTTGAAAAATGATTTAGCCCGGCTGGAGCTGGCTTTGGTTAATTATGTTTTGGATATCATCCGGGCGCACGGCTACACTTTTATGACCACGCCTGATTTGGCCAAAACCGATTTAATTGAGCGACTGGGATTTTCGCCGCGCGGCGCTTCAACCCAGGTTTACAATATTGAAGATTCTGATTTGTCTTTGATCGGCACGGCCGAAATCACTTTGGGCGGATTGTATGCCGACGAAGTGTTGTCTTTAGACGATCTGCCGATTAAATTAGTCGGTTTGTCGCACTGTTTTCGCACCGAAGCCGGCAGCTACTCCAAGTTTGCCAAAGGCATTTTTCGCGTCCATCAGTTTACCAAAGCGGAAATGTTTGTTTATTGCCAGCCGGAGGACGCCGAAAGCTTGCATCAAGAAATTTTAGAGATTGAAAAGGAAATTTTTAGCGGCCTGGCCATTCCTTTTCGTATTGTCGATCATTGCACGGCTGATCTGGGCAATCCGTCTTATCGCACGTTTGATTTGGAAGCTTGGTTACCAGCCTCCGCTAAAGCTACGGCTGGCGAAACCAGCTTAGACAATAAAAAAGGAGCCTGGAGAGAAATTACTTCCACTTCCAACTGCACTGATTATCAAGCGCGCGGCCTGAACATCAAGTATCAAACCGCGGGCGATGACAAGCAAGCAGGGGAGAGGCGCTATGTCTATACGTTGAACGGCACCGGTGTCGCGACCACCCGCGCGCTGATTGCAATTTTAGAAAATTATCAGCAAGCTGACGGGTCAATTGTAATTCCGGAAGTTTTACGCTCCTACTTAAACAAACAAAAAAATATAAAGTAAATAGTCGGCGGTTAATAAGCCGGTAGATTTTTCTAACGACTAACAACTAACGACTAACGACTACTTGCATGGCCAACGAATTTCTTGTTCAAAAAAAATCAACCGCACCTAAATCTCATTGGTGGAAAAAGTCGCCTAAATCCGGGGCTAATTCTTTTAAGCCGCGTTCGACGATTTTGTTTAACGCCGGTCAGCCGACAACGCGCGGACAAGTTCATTTGCCGCGAGAAAATAAAATATTTGCCGACCCGCCTCTGCGGCCGAACGTCGCCAGAGGCTATGCCGGCGGCGCGCGGGCAGGCGAAAAATCAGCTCGTCATTGGGAAGGCAGTCAGGCAGTTGATCAACATCCGTTGCGCCGTAAAATTATTTTCTATACTGTTTTGGTTTTGATTCTGTTCGGGGCTGTCGGTTGGGGCTTGTTCTATTCCGGCTTGTTGACGATTAATGACATAAAAATTGACGGTACCAAGTATTTATCAGCCCAAGATATTAGTGTTGCCGCTTGGAATCAAAGCAAAAATAACCGCTGGCTGATTATCCCTCAAAGGACGCTGTTTGGTTTTGATGCCGGGCAGATGATTAAGCGGCTGTCAACCAGCTTTAATGTTAATAAAATAACTGTCAGAAAAAGTCTTTGGCACACGCTAAACATTATCGTGCAAGAAAAACCGTGCATCTTGGTGTGGCTGGAAGCCGGCCATTATTACTGTTTGGACCTGGCAGGGGAGGTGATTAACATTACCGACCAAGCGCCCGCCGGCTTGCCGCTGGTGGCCAACCAGGGCCTCAATAAGATTAACGGCTCGGCGGCTTCGCTGCCTCCGGGCGATATAGTTTTTATGACCGAACTGGGACAAGCTTTGCCCGGACAGATAAATTTAAAAATTAAACAATATTTTATTGACAACCAATTGAATACGGTTAACGCCCAGATTGATGGCGGCCCCCTGCTGTTGTTTAATCCGCAGAATAGCCTGGCCGGACAACTTTTGAAACTGAAAGCCGTGTCACAACAGAATCTGCGTGATCAGCTGACCAAGAAGCAATATATTGATCTGCGCTTTGGGGATAAAGCTTTCATTAGGTAGCAAGGCGGTAGCTCTGCCAGATGGCGGATCAGCTCATCAGGAGAACAAAAATAATTTGTGCTCGCCTAATAAGCCAATTAACTAAAAAGCTACCAGCTATATTTTACGACACATTGAAATTTAAGTTTAAACGGGGAGTAGTGGATGTTCGACTACGAGCGCCAAACTACAACCCACTAGCTAATCTATGGAAACAGCCTTTAAAGCATTCTTTTTTGTGGCAGTCTTGGTTTTTTGCCTGACTGTCATCGGCATCTTTTTGCTGATTCTAAAAATTTTATTATTATTTTATCCGCAAATAAATTTTATCGGATTGGTAATAAGATAGTTTGTCGTTGGTAGGGGGTAGAATTTAATTTAAAAATTTCTACCAACCAATGCCACGCATCGACTGCTTACTTATTTAAGTATGTGTCGCATAAGTTATATTGTGCGACACTATATTTACAGCTTGTTTGCAAGCGATAATAAACAAAATCAAAAGTGATCCGCGCTTGGGCAGTCTCCTCTTTTTGTTCTTTGTCTTGTCTACTGCGGCAGATAATTCAACGGGTCGACCGGAATGCCGTTTAACCGCACCTCAAAATGCAAATGCGGGCCGGTGGTGAACGGTCCGGCGCCGGGAGTACCCGGTTTGGCGCCGGAGAGGCCGATTTCTTGCCCGGCGGCGACATATTGGTCGGCTTTAACCTCGATTCTGGAAATATGGCCGTAGACTGTCGCCAGGCCGTTGCCATGAATAATCATGATGTAACTATAGCCCATTCCCCCGTCATGAGCGGCGGCGACGTAACCGCCGGCGGCGGCATGCACCGGTGAGGCTTGAGCGGCGCGAATATCAATAGCCGGGTGTTCAAACAAATAACGAAAAGGATAACTCGGATCGTGAAAATACGCAGTAATGGTGTTTTTTGGCACCGGCCAAGCCAGCACTGTCGCCTCCCCCGCTTTGGTGCTGACTTTGCTTTGATAAGTTTTTTCCAAAGAAAAAATATTGTTTTCGGCGGCAATTTGCTCTTTACGCGCTTCATTTAACAGGGCGCTGTATTTTGTTTCCGACGATTGTGTCTGGGCCAGCAAAGCGGTCTTGCCGTCGCGGGCATCGTTGTAAGCGGCTTGTTCGTCGTTTAATTGTTGCTGTAAGACCAGCATAGCCGCTTGTTGTTTGCGCAAATCCTGATTTTTTTGCGCCAATTGATCCTGCAAAGTCTGCAATCGATTAACACTGTCCAGCAGGCTGCCGTTGATGTCTTTTAAATATTTCACTTGATCGACAAAATCGGCCAAATTGTTATTGGTCAGCAGGATTTCCAGCTGGCTTTTATTATCTTCTTGCGACAGTAGCTCAATCGATAAAGATAACTGCTCTTTGACTTTGGCAATTTGTTCTTGTTTGGTTTGAATTTCCAAATTGGCTTTTTGGATTTCCAGATTATTTTGACCGATTTGCAGCTGCAGTTTATCTAAATTTAATTGCAGGCCGGACAATTGATTGTCAATCATCGCCACTTGATTGGCCAAGCTGGCTTCTTGCCGCGTTAGGCCGTTAATCGCCTGCTGATACAAGGCTTGTTTGGCGGACAGTGCGTTTAAACTGTTTTTTTTCTGCTCAATTTGCGCGTTTAAAGCTTTAATCGCCGGACTGCCGGACAGATCATCCAGCGTCGGCGGCGCGGATGCGGCGGGGGCGGTTTGGCCAAAAACTAAAAAAGCGCCATAGCCGAGACTGGCTAAGACAATGCTGATAAAAATTATAGAACGATGGCGGAAAAGCATGAGGTTATTATAACGCAAAACGAAGCTAGAAGCTAGAATCTGGAAGCTGGAATGAAAGAAAAAAATTTAAATTATTCCAGCTTCTAGCTTCCAGATTCCAGATTCAAAATATTAATTGCACCTTTAATTCTTTTTAAAGTTATTTCTTTCCCCAAGACAGCCGCCACTTCAAACGGTCCGGGTGAAAACTGGCGGCCGGTCAAAGCGACACGCATCGGCCAAAGATAATCGCCGACTTGACCGCCCTGATCGGCGATTAATTGCTTAATAGAGCTTTCTAAATTTTCTTTGGTCCAATCACCAGAATAAACCGCCAGGTAATCAGCTAAAGTTTGCAAATTAGTTTTTGTTTTTTCAGCGTCTGATTTTTTCCAGACCAAGAGCTGTGCTTCGTATTCCGACTGGTCAACAAAGAAATAAGCAGTCGCCTGCGTGATTTCGCCTAAAACTTTTAGCCGTTCTTGTTCAAGACTGATAATCTTGGTTAAATATTCATCACTAATATTGAAAGGTGCGGTGGCAATAGCCTCTGTTAGGTATGGCTTAACCAAGTCAACTAAATTCTCTGGCGACATTTGGCGAATATAATAACCGTTCAAATAATTTAGTTTCTCCAAATCAAACACGGCCGGACTGGCGCCCATGCCGGCGATTGAAAATTCTTTTTCCAATTCTTCCAGGCTAAAAATTTCCTGATCGGTTTTACCATGCCAGCCTAAAAAAGCACAAAAATTAATTAAAGCTTCCGACAGATAGCCTTTAGTTTTATAGTCTTCGACAAACACATCGCCTTGGCGTTTTGACAGCTTGCCCCCGGTTTTATTAAGGATCAACGGCAGATGAATAAATTTGGGCAGTATCCAGCCAAAAGCTTGATACAATAAAATATTCTTCGGAAAAGACGGCAGCCATTCTTCGCCGCGCGTGACATGAGAAATTTCCATCAAATGGTCATCGACGACGCTGGCAAATTGATAAGTCGGCACGCCGTTGGCTTTAATCAAGACATGATCATCCAGGTCTTCGGCTTGAAATTTGATAGCCCCGCGTAATTCATCATAAACCTCCACCACACCATCGAGCGGCATGGCTTGGCGAATAACAAAACTTTCGCCGGCCTTAATTTTGGCTTGCGCTTCATCTTCAGACAGATTGCGGCAATGGCGATCATAACGCGGCGCTTGTTTATTTTTTTGTTGTTCTTCGCGCATCTCGGTCAAACGTTCCGGCGTGCAAAAACAACGGTAGGCTTTACGGTTGTCGAGTAGCGTTTGGATTTCTTTTTGATAAATATCCAGGCGCCGGGTTTGTATATAAGGGCCGTAATCCCCGCCCAGATGCGGGCCTTCGTCAAAATTAATGCCCAGCCAAGTTAAAACATTAAGCAGACTGTCGACCGCACCCTCGACTTCTCTTTTTTCATCCGTGTCTTCAATGCGCAAGATAAATTCACCATGCATAGACTTTGCCAACAAATAACCAAACAAAGCGGTGCGTAAATTACCGATGTGCAAGAAGCCGGTGGGGCTGGGAGCTAATCTGAGGCGAACTTTTTCTGGTTCTGACATAAAAATAATTAATTAATGCAAAAAATGCGAATTAACATGCAAATACCACGGATTGAAACCGCAAAAAATGCGAATTCTCTAATATTGTTTGTTAAGGATTAGACCTTCGGCGTTTCATTCGCATTTTTCGCTATGTAATTTGCGGTATTCGCGTATAATTCGTAGTTTTGCGCGATATTATTTAATACCCGCTTTATCTTTAAAAAAGGCAATCGCATCCACATCGCCGACCACGCACTTGCTTTCCGGTCCATCCCATAAAAACGGCACGCCGACCTGATCGCCGGTTTTGAAGCCGCATTTTTGCAAAGCGATTTGACTCATCAAGTTGGCGTTGTCTTGGTTGTTATAGACTTCCGTTTCGGTGAACTGCACTTTGTCGCTGATTTTATTATCGTCTAAAAATTTTCGGACAATGGCGCAGTGCGGACAGGTATCGCCGTAAAACAAAACAATGCCACCGGGAATAGTTTGCGTGCTAACTGCATTGGTTGACATAAACGGTCCTTGACAACCAGCCAAAAATATTGCGCTTGCTAAAAGCAAGGCTAGGGATAGTTTTTTCATAAAAAATTAATTAATTCTAATTAAATACAGAATAACATAAAGAAGGCACAGACGCAATATTAAGACGTCACAGTCCTCCGGCTTAAAGTCGGAGAGACTGTGGCGGGACATGTGCTGTTTTTTCGTGGTGAATCCAAAATCTAATATCCAATATCCTTGACCGTTTTTAGTTTTTCCAAGAATAGTTTATAGGCAGTTTCATGAACCTTACCGGACTCGGCCGCCAACCGATCCAACCTTACCCATTTATAGGCCTTATGCTCGTCCGGAGAGACTTTTACGACCAATAATGGCCCATTGTAACTAATGATAAATAAAGTCTGTTTTTCGCCCTTGTAGCCGCTATTAGTGTAGCTTGACGGCCAGCGATATTTAAAAATATTTTTAAAACTAGCCAAGATCTTGATGTTTTTTAAGCCTGTTTCCTCAAAAGTTTCTCGTTTGGCCGCCTGTTCGGCCGACTCAAGGCCGTCAATGCCGCCTTGAGGCAAGCCCCAGTAATCGCGCGGGCCAAGGCGATTTAATAATAAGACTTCTTTTTGGGGTGTAATAATCATAGCCACGATGCTGGGGCGATAGAAAAAACTGCGAATGCGCCACACCGCCGCTGTCAGGCTAAAAATTATCACCGCATTAAAAATTCGTTTGATCCTTTTGGGCTGAATCAATAAGCGCCATAACCATTCCAAGCCCAAGGCGCGAAAAAGTTTGGGGGCGCGCACGCGTTTGTTAGTTAAAAAATCAAAACTGCCGCCGACGCCCATGGCTAATTTTAAGGATGGCAATTGATCTTTAATGTTGACGATAAATTTATCTTGTTCCGGCGCGCCAAAATTAACCAACAAAATCTTGGGCCCGAAATTTTTTAACCATTGCGCATCGTCAGCCGAGTCTTTTTTGGGCAATGATTTGATAACAAAATTTAATTTGGGAAAGCGTTGACGTAAAACTTGTCTAATCGCCTGCTCCGATGATAAACCGTCTTGCCGATTGACAATGGCGACACGCGCTTTTTGCGCTTCGGCCAATTTTAAGATTTCCAGCATCAAATCAGATCCGGGAAAGCGGGTCAGATTAACACCCTTGAGCCAGGCGGCGCACTTTAAACCAAACCCGTCCGGCACGGCCAGGTCGGCATTATTTAAGACGCGCCAAAAAGCTTTGTCCTTTTGCGCGGCTAATAAAAATTCCGGATTGGGCGTGACGATTTGGCGAGCGCGATGGCCAAACAAAGCGGCGCGGATGAAGTTGTGGATTTCCGTTTTTTTAGCTATTGCCAAATTTACTCCTAGGATATTTATTTTCTTCATGTGTGGTTAAAAGTTGAAAAAATTATCACTTTAAGAACTTTCAACTTTATGAACTTTATAACTTAAGGGTCGTGCTACGTAAAAATTATCAACTAAATAAAATTAAGCTGCGCTCTGCGCATAGTCCGTCCGCTTTAGATTTTTGCTCGCCCGCAAATCATCAATCGTTTTTTCCAAACCATGTTCCAATGAAACCAACGGAATCCAACCCAGCTGTTCGCGCGCTCTGGTAATATCCAGCAAGGGCAAAGACGTGATGAACAAATGCTCGTCAGTATAAACGATTTTTGATTGTGAACCGGTCATAGCAATTACTCGCTTGGCCATTTCCGTCAAGTTAACATCAAAATCGGAGCCGACGTTTAACGGCCCGGCCAACTCGGAGTTCATCAATTTTTCAATCGCCGCCAAACAATCGTCGACATAACAAAACGAGGTGGCAAAGGTTTCGTTGCCAAAAATGACCAAATCACGATTGTCCAAGGCGTTGGCGATAAAATCCGGCAGAAGATGGCCTTGATTCAAGGGCATGCGCGGACCGTAAATGCGCGACAAGCGGATAATTTTGGCATCAAGATTATAAACATCGCGATATGTACGCACCATCGTTTCGGCAAAACATTTGCCCGTGTCATACGACGCGCGTTCGGCCAGCGGATCCAAAGCGCCGACAAATTCTTCAGCGACGCGCTCCGAAGAACGGCGCGCGCCATAAACCACGGACGAAGAAAAATGCAACAGCTTGGCTTGATATTTTTGCGCCAAGTCCAAAGCATTTTTAACGACATATGAGTTGGCCAACAAATTGGCGATTTTATTTTTATGAAAATCAAGCGGTGAAGTCGGGCAAGTCAAATTATAAATTTCTTGCACGCCTTGAAATTCTACCTTAAAGCTCGCCAACTCCGGTTGGCTTTCCAAACTAAGCGGTTCTGATAAATCGGCTTTGATAAACTTGAAATTAGGGTTAGCCAACAAATGATCGATATTGTATTCCGTGCCGGTGGAAAAATTATCAATACAAATCACTTTGGCTGTTTGTACCAAGCGATCGCACAAATGCGAGCCGATAAAACCGGCTCCGCCCAGAACTAAAACGTTTTTTTTGTCGAAAATGGCGCGTTTGAACATAGAGTTAAAGTTAAAAGATATAAAATTCTTAAAGTTATAAAGCGCGACACTTTATGAACTTTGTAACTTTATAAACTTTAAGAACTAATTTATTTGAAACAGTTAAAACTAAATTAATTAAGCTTATCGGCTCACCGTCGTCAGATGCAATCCATAGGGAAACAGCTTGGCCGATGACGCCAAATAATTAAGCGGTTTGCCATCCAAAGAAAAGAAACGCAAGTCTTGACGTTGATTGTTGTCCGGCGCAAAGACCAACTGGCTGGCGCCTTGATTATTAAAATCTCCGGCCGCCAAGCGCAAACCGACGGCGCCGTCTTTATTAAACGGCGCAAAGCTGATTAATTGTTTGCCGTCCAAGGAAAAAAGTTTGGCTTGATCGTTGGCGGTCGGACCAAAACCGGCCACCAACAACGCTTGATTGCCGGTGCGCCAGCTATGATCATCAAGATTAACTGCCGCCAAGTTTAGCCCGCCGCTAAAATTTTCGCCAAAGGAAAATTCAGTTTGCAGTTTGCCTGATAAGTCAAACAAGCGAATCATACCGCTGCCGCCAACACCTTGGCCGACGGCCAATAAAGTTTTGTTGTTGGATTTTACTATGGTCAAACTGGCGCCGCCGTTAAAATTTTGGGCAAAGGCCAGCCAGCGGCGCATAAATTTACTGTTGTTTTTAAAAACCAGAATTTCGGCCGCGGCTCCGCCGATCGGACTTAAGGCGACTTCCGCTTGGCCGTCATTGTCAAAATCGGCTACGGCAACATTGGCACCTTGCGGCCAAGCGACCGGCGCAAAATTATTCAATAGCTTGCCGGAAAAATCAAAAATGCGCACCAAAATTTTTGTCGAAACATTGCCGGCCGGCGGATTGTCAACCACAATCAATTCGTTTTGACCATCGCCATTAACATCGCCGCTGGCCACGACAAACGGCCGGTTAAGCGTTTTACCGAGAGTAACGGTTCTAACGGCCGCACCGGAAGAAGTCAGCAACTTAACGCTATCATTGACGCCGTCACTGACCGGCAAAGCCAAGTAAGCGCGTTCATTGGCCAGTTTTTGCAAAGCCAAGCTAACCGCCGCTTGCACATTTAATCTTCCATGGCCCAACTGGCCGCTGTATTTTGGATTAAGTCTTTCAATATTGTCGGCGGTTGACAACACGACGTTAATTGTTTGGCTGGCCGTAAGATGCGGGTTAGCCGCCTCTACCAGGGCCAGTGCCCCGGACACCATAGGCACAGCCATAGACGTACCGGACCAATAACCGTCATAAGATTTTTGCGTTTCACTGGTCAAGTTTAGCCAATCCGGTTGATTATAAACCACTGTGCCAAAAACACTGACACCCGGAGCGGCCAGGTCAACGCAATTACGGCCATAGCCGGAAAAGTTGGTTTTATGGTCCAAAGCATCTGTCGCCGCCACACCTAAAACTAGATTCTGGCCGGGTAAACCGTCGGAACAGACCGGATACAGGGGCGTCTTATCAAGAGAAAATCCATTGCCTTGGCTCTGCTCGTTGCCGGCGGCGGCCACAACAATCACGCCATGGGCGCGAGCATTGCGCAAAGCGTTGTCCAAGTCTTTGCCGGTGGTGCGGCTGACAAAACTTAAATTAATAATATCGGCGCCGTTGGCCACGGCATAATTAATCGCTCGGACAATGTCGGTTAGCTTGCCCTGGCCTTTATCGTCCAAGGCTTTTAGCCCCATAATTTTTACTTGCCAGGCCAGGCCGGAGACGCCGATCTGATTGTTGCCTTGGGCGGCAATTACGCCGGCAACCAGCGTGCCATGCAAAGCGCCTTCGGGCGTATAACCAGACTTGAACTTGGGCGACGGATCGGGTGTGTTATTAACAAAATCCCAGCCGTTAATGTCGTCGACATAACCATTGCGATCATTATCCAAGCTGTCGCCGGCGATTTCTTTGGGATTAACCCATAAGTTATTTTTTAAATCAGAATGATTGATATCTACTCCGGAATCAATCACAGCGACAACAATGTTCGGCGCGTCATGAATTTTGTCCCAAGCTTTGTCGGCCATGATGCGCTTGATGTACCATTGTTTGTTGTAAAATTGATCATTGGGCGCCATCGCTCGCGCCGGCAAGGTTGTCCAGCCGACGGTTAATAGCAACAAAATAATGTTTATGATTTTTGCCTTCATAATGCTTTGAATTATAACAAGATGCTCCTACAAATACAAATTATCATCCGCCTCCGCTCGAACTTCGCTAAAGCTACGGCGGACAGGCAAATTTACAAATAAAACCTGCGAGAACGATATTTGTAAATTTGTTCCGCCACTTATATTGTTAATTGAGGGCGGAATCCCGCGACAAGCGGTGATAATAATTTGTATTTGTAGAATAAAAAGACCCCCATCGCCGTAGCTTTGGGGGTTGCAAGTAGTGAGAAAAATCAATCATTGCAAAGAACTGAATTATTAATGCAGACAAATAATCTTGCCGTTGACGGTTTGACCGGCGTCTTCGATAGTATAAAGATAAAAACTTTCGGTTAAGCGATTAATGTCTTGCGCTTGGCCGAGAAAGTTATAGAGCCTGATTTGAGTCTCGGGATGTTGTTGTTGCCAAGCCCGGAGCTGTTCCAAGGTGGTCGGCAACAAGGCGGCAACTTTATCCTCCACGGCGCTAAGCGTCGTATTAAAAGGAATGTTCAGGACAATAGTACTGCTGGTCGGCGCAACCGTTTGGCCGTCGCCGAGAGTGCAGGTAAGGTTGCCGATGATGACGGTAACAATGTCGCCTTGATGCAAATTGCTGGGCAAAGGAAAATCAGCATAGACTTCCATTACTGTATACGCGGTAGCGTTTAGCGGCAAAAAACCGTTGGCTGTATCAATCCAAAATTTATTCAGTTTATTCCAGCCTAAGGCGTTACTGTCGAGAGTGGACATAGCGGTGTAATAATGAATACTCTCACCGTGATGACCCAAAAGATCTCGACCGCCGGGATTCCAATCCTCGACCAAAACTTTTGAGCCCAGGGCGTTAACCATGGAAAGAATGAATTGAAATTTGTTAATCTTGGCATAGCTTAAATTAACAATTTGCAGATTGATTTGAACCCGGCCGGTTGACCAAACGATCGCTTGGTTGTTTTGCACGGAAAAAGTGACTTGAGCATTTGCCGCATTGTCGGCAAAAATCAGCAGCAAACAAGCCGCCAGGATTAAGGTAAGAAAGCGTGCCATCACAGGACTCCTTTTTGAAAGTTGAAAATATATTTGATTGTAAATGTTCAATCTTTGAATATATCTGAACTATGGCACAAAGCGGCGTAAAAGTCAATGATAAATCGTGGCTAATTATTGGCTAATATTAGCCTACTACAAATACAAATTATTACAAATATCTAAATCCGCACGCAACGAGGATTGAAATTTGTATATTTGTAATAATTTGTATTTGTAGTAATTTTTACAGATTTTCCAAAACTTTCAGCGTTTCCCCGGCGCATTGCTTCCAGCCGAACTGCTTGACTCGTTCCAACCCGGCCGCAACCAGGTTATCACTCAAGGTTTGGTTAAACAGGATTTTCTCAATCGCCAAGGCCATGACATAAACATCATCCGGATCAAAATAAACCGCCGCCTCCCCGGCGACTTCGGGAATGGAAGCGGCTTCCGACGCGGCAATCGGTGCGCCGCAAGCCATCGCCTGCAAGAGCGGAATGCCAAAACCTTCGTACTTTGAGGGAAAAACAAAAGCAGCCGCGCCGGAAAAAAGCGCAGGCAAATCTGTTTCCGGCACCCAGCCGGGCAAGACAACTCGGTTTTCCAAGCCAAATTCTTGCATTAAATATTTTATTTCATCATAGCCAAAAGAGGCATCGCCGGCCAAACACAGCTGATGAGCAAAATCTTTACGGCGAGCCTTGATAATAGCAAAGGCTTCAATTAAATTGGCGATATTTTTTTTGCGCTCCAAGCGGCCGACATAAAAAACATAAGGCGCAGTCAAATTATATTTTTTGCCGATTGCCGCCGCAGTCGCTCGATCGGCCGGTCGATATAAATTTTTACTAAAACCGTTGTAGACAACAATAACCTTATCTAAAGGCGGATGATATAAATCAATAATATCCAGCTTGGAAAAGTTGGAGATGGTAATAATTTTTTGCGCTTGGCGCACGGCAAACTCGGTGGACCAGCAAAGATAATCATAAGAATTGGCGCCGTATTTGCCGCGCGTCAACAAGCGCACTAAAAGATCGAGTCCTTTGACCAGACTGATCGGATTTTTTTCATACAATTTTTTGCGCCGGGCAAAACCCATGTCATGTAAAGTGACGACGGATTTTTTGGGATGGATTAACGGCAGAGCGTGCGCCGGAATAAACAAAACGTCGGGCGCACGCCATAGCATTTCCCAAGACAAGCGGCCCTGAGTCCAAAAAAAGCTCCACGGCCAGTGTAAAACTTTAGCGCGAAAATTTTTGCCCGGAGAAATGATTTTTTGCCAATTGCCGCCTTCAAACTCCGGCTCTTTGTTTAAAAATTGGCCGTCGGGCAAAGTTAAATCCGCCAAACCGTCGGTCAACGGCTGGTCGGTGTATAAAATATATTGATTTTTGTGATCCAGCCGCGCCAATTCACGAATCAAATAGTAGGAATACCATTCCGTTCCACTTTTATGCGAGCGATTAGCGCGGGAGGCATCGATTCCGATTATCATATTTTCATTAATGCGAAAAATGCGAATTCGAATTCGTGGCTTTCGCTATGTAATTTGCGGTATTCGCATAAAATTCGTAGTTTCGTGCGTTAATTAATTTTTATTTAGTCGCGAAGATACTGCGTTTATATGAGTTAAGATTATCTAAAGCTATTCCCATCCCCTTAGCCACGCACAGTTGCGCTTCATCAGCCACAAAGGCCGGCACATCGGTCGAACGGAATAATAATTGATCCAGATTGCGCAGTTGTGAACTGCCGCCGGACAAAACCATACCCTTGTCCATGATATCGGCCGCCAACTCGGGCGGAGTTTCGCGCAACAAGTTTTTCACCGCGCCGATAATCATCTCCAGTTCGTTTTGAATCGCTTCGGTAATGTCGTCGGAATTAATCGACAAAGTGCGCGGCAAGCCGGTGATCAAATCGCGGCCTTTCAGATCGGTGGTTAATTTCTCTTCCAAATAAAGGGCGCTGCCGATGTTGATTTTGGCTTCTTCGGCTGTCCGTTCGCCGATGGCTAAATTATATTTGCGGCGGATAAAGTCGATAATCGCCGCGTCCAAGCGATTGCCGCCGACGCGAATCGAATTAGAAACGACGACACCGCCCAAAGATAAAACAGCCAACTCAGCCGTGCCGCCGCCGATATCGACAATCATATGCCCGGAAGACGAGCCGACCGGAATGTCGGCGCCAATCGCCGCGGCAATCGGTTCTTTAATCACATAAGCCGCTTTGGCGCCGGCGGCAATCGTCGCATCGATGACTGCGCGCCGTTCGGTGGATGACGCGCCCGACGGCACGGCGACCATTACTTCCGGCCGCAATAAGCGCACGCCGCCCAAAGCCTTGTTAATAAAATAGCGTAGCATCGCCTCGGTTGTGCGGTAATCGGCAATCACTCCATCCTTCAACGGCCGGACCGCCACAATATTATCAGGCGTGCGGCCCAACATTTCTTTGGCTTCGTTGCCCACTGTCAAAATTTTTTTATCCAAAACGGAAATGGCCACCACGCTCGGTTCGTTAATCACAATACCGCGGCGCGGCACATGAACCAGAGTATAAGCTGTTCCCAGATCTATACTTATTCGTTTTCTGAACATAAGAGGTGTTTAAAACTGTACTTGGTAGTTTTTGTCATTACTAAAGTCGCTGGTCCAACGCACCTCCTGAGCATTGACCAGCTGAGTGTATAAACTGGCAGGTTGATATGATTTTATCGGTTTAGCAAATGCCAGGTCGATTTGCAAGTAATTGAGGCGGGAGCCAGGCTGGCGCTGGGCGATTAAACTATACTGATTATTGGCGACCATGGCGTTGGTCAGGCTGTCCGGCAGCTTGTATTGCAGGTCCAAATGAACGATTTGGCCCAATCCAACCGTTAAATAGCCGGTAAATACCGTTTTGCCTAAATCAGTACTGACCGCCGTCTTATCTTGCGTCCAGCCGGCCGAGCCCAGCAGTTGACTGCCTTGCGGCACGTAAACCCGCACATAGTCTTTATAGGTCGTGGTTTGCCAATCGGCAATCTTGCCGCTGTTGGCATAGTCCACTTGCAACTCGGCAATCAACCCGTCTTTGGTGTGGCGCAAAGTATAATTGATGCGCCGATTCATTACAGCGTCGGTTTTTAGCGCGCCCAAGTTGGCATCATCCACCAAGAAATAATCGCCGCCGGTAGCTTTGACTTCGCCCGACCAATTAAGCGTGTTGGCGGTCAAGACTTGCATTTGCGGATCAGTCAAATAGACCAAAATATTTTTCTTAACGATGTTATCCGCTATTTTATAAATCAACTGCTGCCAATTGGCGGCGGACAAAGCAAAAATCTTTTGTTCCAAACCTTGCGCCACTTGGCCGATCACTTCTTTGCGCAAAGGCCTGGCCAGACCTTGTTGTTTGTAATTCACCTCGACATTATATTCCAGCAATGAAGTAAAATTATTCTTATCATAAGTGTCGGTCCCGACTTTGATCGGTCCGGTTAAAGTCAAAAAGTCATTAATCAGATTTGGCGTGATGCCGATGACACCGACAAAATTTTGCTCCGCGTGCGGTGTTGGCAAGTTCTTATTTTCTTGATTATAAAACCAAGCCAAAGTTTGAGCCGTGGTCGGCCAATCAGGCGACCAGTTGGCATCGCGTAAAAACAAATTCGGTTGGCCGATATATTTGGCTAGCGGCACCGGCGAAGCTACCTGCAATTTGCCCACAGAAAAACGATCAAGATTATTAACGTCATCAGTCTTAAAAGCGGTAATCTCGCCGTTTTGCACGGTCAAAATACCATAACTGCCCAAAAAGCCGCCGGTCGGGCGCAGCTCGTTGTTATTTTGAAAAAAAACCAGATAGTTAGCCGCTTGCGGATAGCCCAGAAGCTTGGGCAAAGCCTGCGCCAGCGGTCGAATGCCGGCCAGACGGTTTTGACTGGCGGTAATCGCGCCGGACAATTCCAGCAAGGCGCTGTTGCCGGTGATCAGCCAGGGCAAAAGTTTGATTTGCGCCAATTCCGCTTGGGCGCTTTTTAATTCGCTGTCGATTTGCTCCAGTGAAGTTTCGGCCGCATAGATTTTTGACAAGACTTCGGTTTTTTGCGTTTTAGAATAACGGGCAAAGGTCGCCGGCGCTTCCGGCATAACTGAAGCAAAGGCGGTTTTTAATTGCAGACCGGCCGTGATTGCCTGGCTGGTCAAGTTCGAGGCGGTCAAGGCATGGCGCACTTCGGAGAGGAGCGGATTGAAAATTAAAAAATAATGCAGTTTGCCGTCAACTTGAGCGGTAAAATCCTGTTGGGCTTTGGTTAAAGAGGCTTGGGCTTGCTGAGCATTGGCTAAGGCCACGGCCAGATTTTTATTTTGTTCAAAGGCCTCGGCTTGCTGTAAATACCATTTGCCGAGCTGCGCTTCGCTATAAACTTGTTTTAACGGAGCAAAACATAATCCGGCCGCGACAATCGTTAAAACTAAAATAATTGCCAGCACAAAGGCGCCGTATTGGACGTAAAAATGCCAAATTTTGCGCCGCCGTTTTTTGAGGCCGCCCAATTCGGCCAGCAACCGGCGTTCCATTTGCTCGGCGTAGAGTAACAAAAAATTAGGGCGATGAGCCGGATGATGTCTTTTGCGCTTAAACATAACAAAAAATTATAGCTTAAAGTTAGTATTATTATAGCGGAAAACAAGAAAATGCGCAACATGATACGTGAGCTATAAAGTTCATAAAGTTAAAAGTCCATAAAGTGAATTTTGACTTTATGAACTTTATAACTTTCAACTTTTAACTCTGTGTTACGTGTTCCATGCTATGCGTTATGCTTTTTATTCGTTGCGCAATGCCTCCACCGGGTCCAGCCGCGCCGCCGTTCGTGCCGGATAAACGCCAAAGACCAAGCCGCAGGCAAAAGAAAAAATCAAAGACACGGCAAAACCTTGAGCCGGCAAAACAAAAGTCCAGTCGAGGCCATACCACTGGGCGGCCAAAGAAATTAAAAATGAGACGCCGATGCCGACGGCAATGCCGATGATGCCACCCAAAACGGTAATCAGAATCGCTTCCACCAAAAATTGCGTCAGAATGGCGCTATAAGTGGCGCCGACCGCTTTGCGCAAACCGATCTCGGCCGTGCGCTCGGTGACGGCGACATACATAATATTCATAATGCCGACGCCGCCGACCACCAAAGAAATGGCGACAATGCCCAAGAGTAAAAAGGTTAAGGCGTTGGTAATAGTGTCTAAATTTTTCATGGCTTCGGCCATGGTCACCACGGAAAAATCGTCTTTGCCGCCGGTCTGATCGTCAATGTTGTGGCGCGCGCGCAAGGTGGCCGTGATATCGGCGGCGGTTTGATCAGCCAAGGCCATAGTTTGCACTTCGGCCACCATCATCGAAACATGATTGATGCCCATTAATTTTTTTTGCAAAGTGCGCACCGGCACGTATAAAAAATCATCAAAATTAATAAACGCCACGGCGCCGGCCGATTTTAAGACGCCGATGACCAAAAATTTCTGTTGATGCACGGTGATGTATTTATTCAACGGATCGTCCTGGCCGAATAATTTATTAGCGATCGACGAACCAAGCACCACCACATTGTTAAAACCTTGGTCTTGATCCTCGCTAAACCAATTACCTTCCGCTAATTGGGTCTTATTGATTGCTAAATAGCTGGCGCTGGTGCCCATCAAAAAAGTGCGGCGCAGTTGATTTTGATAACTGACTTGATCTTGATTGATGACCGCGGCATAAGCGTTGATAACGTTTGGTAATTTTTTAATCGCCGTCAGATCCCCCAAGCCCATGGTGGTGATCTGCACGCCTTGTGCCAGAGCCGTTGCCGATTTGGCACGGCCGGCTTGACCGGACAAACCGTTAGGCACTTTGACTTGGATAGAAATAATATCCGTACCAAAGCTGGAGATTTGATTCAAGATCAAACTCTTCGTCCCCTCGCCGGCCGAATAAACAATAATTACCGTGGCAATGCCGATCACAATACCCAGAATCGTTAACATCGTTCTGGTTTTGTTGGCGCGCAGAGCGCGGACCGAGCCTTGCAAATAATGCCAAATCGGTTTAAAAAATTTATTCATAACGTAAAGCTTCAATCGGATCCAATCTGGCGGCTTTGCGCGCCGGGTATAGACCAAAAATTAAACCGATGGAAGTGGAAACAGCTACGGCAATGACAATCGACCAAGCTGAAATCACCAACGGCCAAGTGTAATCAAGGTAAGTCGCCACCACCGACACCAACCAAGACATGCCGATACCGACAATGATACCGATGACGCCGCCGGACAAAGTCAAGACGGTAGCTTCGGTTAAAAATTGGCTCAAAATGTCTTGATAGCGCGCGCCGACCGCTTTGCGCAAGCCGATTTCACGGGTGCGTTCGGTGACGCGAATCAACATGATATTCATAATGCCGATGCCGCCAACCAAGAGCGACAAAGCGGCCATGGCGGCCAAGAAATATTTCAAGGCGTCGGTAATCGTCGTTAAAATACTAATCGCTTGAGCGCCGCTGCGCACGGAAAAATCATCGCTGTTGCCGGATTGATCGGTAATGTTATGGCGAGCGCGCAACAAGTTTGTTAAATCGGTAATAGTTTGGTTGATATTTTTGCTGTCATCGACTTGCATATGAATCAAACCCAGATAATTGGTGCCGGAAATTATTTTTTGCATAGTTTGAACGGGCAAGAATACGCGATCATCCACATCCATCGTGCCGGAACTGCCTTTTTTTTGCATCGTGCCGATCACCTGAAAAAAAGCATTGCCGATTTTTATTTGCTGGCCCAGCGGATCGCTGTTGCCAAACAACTGTGTCCGCGCCGTATCGCCCAAAATTACCACGCGCGCCAACGCGCTGTCTTCGTCGGCCGTGAACCAACGCCCGGTCGCCAAATTGCCGCCTTCGGTGGCAATATAATCGACGCCGGTGCCGGACAGGTTGGTGCTATACGTGACGCCTTGCCAGTTGAGCGTCCCGGCCCCTTGGGCAAACGGCGCAACCGATTTGACGTGCGGCAGATTTTTTTTGTCGGCCATGGCTTCGGCATCGGCTGTCGTTAATGTCGTAATCGTCACGCCAAACACAGACGCCGGCGGACCGGTGGTTTCTGATTTGCCCGGCAAAACGCCAATCAAATTGGAGCCGAACGATTGCACTTCGGACAAAATCAAAGCTTGCGCCCCGTTGCCGATGGCGACAATCGTCACCACGGCCGCCACGCCGATAATCACGCCCAAGGCGGTCAGCAAACTGCGGCGTTTGTTGGCTAGGAGGCCGCGCCACGCCGCCAGGATTAGAGATTTGTAATAATTGAGGGACATCATAAATGGAATTTAGAATCTGGAATCTGGAATCTGGAAAATACGAATTCCAAATTCTAAATTCCAGATTCTACTTCAACTTTTGCCCATCCTTCGCCACTCTTCGATGCTTGACCGGCTCATCGCTGATAATTCGGCCGTCTCTGACATGAATAATGCGCTTGGCATATTCAGAAGTAAACGTTTCATGCGTCACTAAAATAATCGTGTGGCCTTCGTCGTTTAGTTTTTGTAAAATCTCCATCACCTGGACACCGGACACCGAATCCAAGTTGCCGGTCGGCTCGTCGGCAAAAATCACCGCCGGATTATTGACTAAAGCGCGGGCAATCGCCACCCGCTGTTTTTCGCCGCCGGAGATTTGATTAGTAAAATAATTTAAACGATGCCCCAGGCCAACGCTGGTCAGAACTTGCTCGGCGCGGGCATTGATGCTCGGCCATTCCAATTTGCGCACATAAGTCAAAGGTAAAGCGACGTTGTCCAAGACGCTGGTGCGCGGCAAGAGATTAAAGGCTTGAAAGACAAAACCGATTTGTTCATTGCGCAAGCGCGCCAGCTCGTCATCGGACAGCATGGCCACTTTTTTGCCTTCAAAATGATAACTGCCGCCGGTGGCGCGATCCAAAAAGCCCAAAATGTGCATCAAGGTTGATTTGCCCGAACCGGACGGACCCATGATCGAGACAAACTCGCCTTTGCCAATGGAAAAAGTAATATCAAACAACACCTTGGTGACCACTTCGTCATTGCGGTATTCTTTGTCCAGATTTTTGAGTTCAATGAGAGGCATGGATTTGTAGAGACGCAAGATTTTGCGTCTCTTTGCTTTGCAGGCTAATTCGAAGTAAAGGTGATCACATTATCGCCAGCGTTTAATCCTGATAAAATTTCCACCATGCCGTTGTCGCCGCTAATGCCGACGCTGACCGGCGTTTCCACACTCCGGCCGTTAACCAATAAATTTAAAAATTTGGAACCGCTCTTGTCGATCAAGGCGCGCAACGGTACGGCCAAAACATTATCTTTTTGAGCGGTGGTAATCACCACATTGGCGGTCATGCCCGGCTTAATTAAATCGGTTGACGTGGCCGTAGTTGAAGCGGCGGTGGCAAAATTGGCATCAGTCAAACTGACTTTGACTTGATAATAAGTCACGCCGGCAATAATCGTCGAAGCCGGTTCGATAAAATAAACTTGGCCTTTGAAAGTTTTGCTGTTGCCAAAAGCGTCAAACGTGACATCGGCTTCTTGATTTAATTTAATTTTGTTGACATCGGTTTCCGCCACATCCAAATCGATTTCATAAGCGTTGGTCGTATCCAAAGTAAAAATCGGTTTGGCCGCGTTCATAGCCGTCACCTGCTCGCCGATTTCGTAATTTGATTTGGCGATAATGCCGTCCAAAGGCGCGGTCAATAAACTATTGCTAATTTGATTTTTGACGACATCGACGCCGACTTGCGCGGATAAAACTTGCGCTTTGGCAATGGCCAGCGCTTTAGCCGCGGCATCCACCTGGCCTTGAGCCGTGTTTAACTGCTGGCTCTGGCTCAATTTGGCAGCAGTCAGCGCGTCTTGCGTGCTTTTAACGTTGGTCGATAAACCAAGCCGAGCTTGGGTCAAAGCTTGCTGGGCGGCGGCCACATTAGAACTCAAAGCCAGAACCGCGCCGTCATAAGCTTGCTTCCTGCCTTGCAATTCGGCAATGGCTACGGTCACGCTAGAGATTTGCGCGTTGATGCCGGTTTTATAACCGTCAAGCGAAGTTTGAGAAAAACTACTGGAAATAATGGAATTTTGCAACAGATAATAGCTGGAGTTAAGTGCCACCAAGGTTTTATTGAGCGCATCGAGCAGTTGATTATAGGCCGCGACAATTTGCGCGTTGTCGTTGGCGCCTTGAGCCGCGGAAACCGCGACTAACGCTTTGGTTAAGGCATTGTTGGCCGCGCCATAATTATCATTTGTACGATTTAAACTGCTGGCATCCAAAGCGCCCAAATTATTTTTTGCGCCGTTGTCGTTTAATAGTTTATTAATCGCATCCAAAGCCGTGGTACCGACCGGAAATTTGTTATTCAGGTCAGTGGCCAAAGAACCGGCCGCGTCGTCAATCGCGTTTTGGCCGTTTTTTTGAGAATTATCCAGAGCGGTTTGCGCTTGGACAATGTTTTGCGCTTGCGTGGTTTGCGCCGCCGAGTCTTTGGAGTTTAAATCGTCAAGCGTTCTGGCGAGCTGATCGATATTTTGCTGGGTTGTTAATTTAAATTTGGCCAAATTTTTGACGGCCGTGTCGTAATTGCCTTGCGCTTGGCCGGCACCGGCCTGGCTGACCGCCACTTGCGCCGCGGCTTGCTCTCGCTGAATCGCCAAACCGGAATAATTTAACTCGGCCAAAACCTGTCCGGCTTTGACTTTGTCGCCCACTTTGACATCAAGTTTGGCCAGGGTGCCGCTGTTTTGAAAATTAAGGTCGATTTCATGCAAAGGCGTGATCGTGCCGGTTTCGCTGACAGTCTGGGTCAGCGGTCCGCGGGCGGCCGCCATTGTCGTATAAGTCGCGGTTTTCTTTGGTTTTAACCAAAAATAGGCGCCAAGCACAATGATTATTGCCGCACCGATATACAACCACTTTTTTTTCTTTTTGGACATAAAAAACAAGATTAGTTTCTTCTAAACTGATTATACTTTAGCAGGTTGTGCGGAGTTGGTCAATCGAAAAAATCAGCGTCATTCCCGCGTATGCGGGAATCTCGTGGTGTAATAGCAAAAAGATTCCCGCATACGCGGGAATGACCGTACTATTTCTTCCATTCTAAAATCCGACCATTCTTACTTCTTCCGCTAACGTTACGCTTAATTCTTTTTGCGCTTTAGCCTTAATCTCTTCGGCCAGGGTTTTAATGTCCTCGGCCGTGGCATGATTTTCATTAACAATAAAATTAGCATGCAGTGGGCTGACGGTCGCGCCGCCGACGTGCATGCCTTTGACGCCCAACCGCTCCAGCAAAAAGCCACAGCCCAGCTTGCCGCCCTTGCTCGCGCCTTGCACCGCTTCTTGTTTAACCAGCTCCGGATTGGTGGCGGTTAATTGCTCCATGGTAAAATTCTTAAAAAAGCAACCGGCCGACGGCAATTTTGGCTGATGGCTCATTCGATCGTCCAAATATTTTTTGCCTAAAGCTTTAATTTCTTCTGGCTTACCCGGTTGTAAATTCAATACCGCTTGCCAGATCAACCACTCACCAGTTTGTTTAAAAAAACTGGAACGATAAGCAAAGCCGCATTCACCAACCAAAAAATCTTTGATCTCTCCGGAAACAAGATTAATCGCCGTGACGCGTGATACATTTTTATCAATTGATGAGCCATAAGCCCCGGCGTTGCCGCAAACCGCGCCGCCAATCGTGCCCGGAATGCCCATCGCCCACTCCAGGCCGGAGAAACCATGTTCGGCCGCCGCCAAAACTAATTTCACCAAGGCGACGCCAGCGCCGGCGACAATCTGATTATTTTCAATTTTAACTTCTCGAGCGATCGGCTTGATGACCACACCGGTAAAACCGTTGTCGCTGACCAGCAAATTACTGCCACCGCCCAAAATAAAAATCGGCAAAGCTTTTTCTTTGGCAAATTGCAAAGCTTCATCAACTTCATCGGGCGTCGAGACTTCGACCAGATATCTGGCCGGGCCGCCGACCTGAAACGAGGTCAGACCGGCTAAAGGCACTTGTTCTTGAATCTTGATTGACATATGTTTAATTTTGTGGCTAAAATCAAGGCAGTTCTTTTGTTAACTATTTTGGAGCTTAACCATGATTAATCTGATTGCCGCCTGTTTGGCTTTACCGCTCATCGCCACCGGCTTGTTGGCGTTATTTAGTGCCATCTTGCTATTTTACAGCTTAAAGAATTTTTTGACTTTTCGCAAATCTTATCGTGCCGGCTATATTTTTACCGACATGGCTCAACTGCTGCCAAGATCAATCAAACAAAATCGTTTGGCGATTTTTGCTTGCTGGTTATTGATTTTTGCCGCGCCGCTGTTCGGCAACTTTTGGCAAACGGAATTGCTGGTTTACGGTTTGGTCGGACTGATGCTTTTGCTGTTATTTTTTTTCTGGCTGTTCAATCGGTCGTTTGGCAAAAATCAACGGCTGGCGGCCGAAATTATGTGCGGCAAAGAAAATTTTGACAGCGATGCGGCTTGGGATTTGAAACATCTCGAATGGCCAAAAACCAAAGCCAAACTGATCCATGCCTTTGTCTTTAGTCTGGCGATTATTTTTATCGTTTGGTCTTTGCTTATCGGATTATTATTTTTTGCGCCGAGACGCTGATGTTAAAATTAATTTTTATTTTCAGTTGTAGTTTTGCCGCCGGCCTGATCAGTTTTATCTATCTGGCACAAACCGGCATCAAAAAAATTCTAGTTGAACGCAAAAAATCTTACGAACAACAAGATTTGTATAATTTTTTTGAGCCGCTGCTGACCAAATGGTTTATCCGCGAGCGCTATTTAAATTTAGCGCCAATCGCCATTGCCGTTGCCACCGCGTATTTTTTGTTTAAATTATTAGAGTAGACCGTTGCAAATTATTTTGAACGGTCTTTTTTATCTGGCGAATCCACGAATTAATGCGAATACCGCAAATTGCATAGCGAAAGCCGCGAATTCGAATTCGCATTTTTTGCGGTTTCAATTCGTGGTATTCGCATGCCAATTCGCATTTTTCGCATTAATAATATTTTACTTTTTGAGCAAACTCTCCCTAATCCTAAAGACATCCGTCGCGCCCATCAGCACCACCACCTCGTCCTCGTGCAAATTGTCGTGCAAATAAGTGGTCGCCTCTTCCAAGTTGTCAACGTAGCTGACGCTTTTTTCTTCATTGAGCAAGCGCATTTTTTCCACCAAATCTTGCGCCAAATTCTCGCCCTCGGTTTCTTGTTCGCGGGCCGAGCCCCAGATTGGCAAAAGCAGCACTTCATCGGCCAAATCAAAACTGTTTAAAAAATCATTGAAAAATGCCCGCGTGCGGGAAAAGGTATGGGCTTGAAAAACAACCATGATTTTTTTGTCCGGATACGCCTGGCGCACGGCGGCAAGGCTGGCTTTAATTTCTGTCGGATGATGAGCATAATCATCAAAAATCAAGGCGCCGTTGTATGTCCCGGCTTTTTCCAAACGCCGCGCCGTGCCGGTGAAATTTCCCAGATGGGTGCGCAGATTAACCAACGATACGCCCAGCTCAATGCCGGCGGCAATGACCGCCAAGGCATTGGAGACATTATGCTTACCCAATAACTGGCAAGAGAAATCACCCAGGTCTTCGTCATTTAAACTGACTTTAAAATATTGCCGGCCTTGTTCGATTTTTAACTGACTGGCGCGCAAATCTGCTTCCGCATCGATGGCATAGCTAATCACTTTGCCTTTGCAACTTTCAGAAATTTTACGCACTTGCTCATCGTCAAAATTAGCCACCAGCCAACCTTTGGCCGACAGCTTGCCCACAAAATCAACAAAGACTTGCGCATAAGCCGCCTCGTCACTAAAAAAATCCGGATGATCAAAATCAATATTGTTTAACACGATGGCTTTGGGCGCAAAATATTGCAGCTTGTTTTGGTATTCATCGGCCTCGATGACTAAAAAATCAGACTTGCCGACCAGCGCCGCGCCGGAAAACTGCGGCACGCGCGAACCGACCATGACGCTCGGCTCCAGGCCCGAGGCCCACAAAACATAGCCGAGCCAAGCGGTCGTCGTCGTCTTGCCGTGTGAACCGCAGACGGCAATGCCGTAGTGTTGGTTAAACACTTCGCCCAGGGCCTCTCCATAAGACAAAGTTTTTGTTTTTGACGTTAGAGCTTCTGCCACTTCCACATTTTTTTCCGGCGTATAAGCCGAGCTATAAACAATCAAATCATAACCGGCCAGCCGACCGATCTTGAAATCAGTGAAAATGGTCGCCTCGATGCGGCGTAACGTCTCGGCCGTGGTGGAAAAATCCTCGGCCACGTCCGAGCCGGAAATGTTTATCCCCTGGCCATGCAAATATTGCGCCAGCATGGTCATGCCCACGCCTTTGAGGCCGATGAAATACGCGCGTTTGATTTTTGTCAGATCCATATTATTTAATAACAATATTGTAAGTATTTTTAAGGTTAACGTATGTTAACTTTATTATCAAGCAGGTTAACAATTGTTAACTTTAAACAATCTTATCAATCAAGGCTAACTTTTCCGCGCGGCTTAATTTTTTGAGCTTGCTTTCGGCCACGCTGGCCAAGGAGCGATTGCGAAATTTTTTGCTATAAACCAAAACCACCGGCCGCCGGACTAGGGTATACTTGGCGCCGCGGGTGGTGCTGTTGTGTTCAACCACGCGCCTGGTTAAATCGGTGGTAATACCGGCGTAGAGTGTGGCGTCGGAGCATGACAGGAGGTAGAGATAATACATAGGGGTTGACAAATCATGTCAAAAACTGTTTACTTAACAATAAGTTTAACGCTTTTTTGCTCATTTAACAAAAGGACGCTCCCGTGAAAACACCAAAATCTTTCAGCACTGATAATCTAATCGGCATTGTTATGGTAATCGTCGGCGTCATAGTTTTTGCTTTTAGCATCGGCAGTATAATAAATCCTCCGCGCCACCTGGACCCTTATGCCTATGACCACGGCATAAACGGCGTTGGATTAGTCATCAGCATTATTCTAATCATTCTTGGCATAGTTTTTGCCAAGGAATAAATAGCAAGCCAAGCGCTTGTAAAACTAACCAAATCGTATGCGGTTAGTTTTTTATTTTATCTTTTAAATTAACGCTAAAATTTCAATATCGCGTGAATATCTATAAAAAGTGAGGCAAATTCACGGTAGTTTTGCAAAAACAACTTAAATTAATCCTTAAATTCTCAAGTCTTTAAGGATAAGTTCACATTATCACTTGAAACGATTTTAAAAATTGGACAAAGCTTTTGCCATAAGGCGACAGCGTGTGTTCGACAAAATGCCCGCGGTAAGTTTTATTAATCAGGCCGGCTTGGACTAAGCGCCGCGTATGCTCGCCGATGGTTTTTTCATTCGCCTTCAAAGTCGTGACAATAAAATCCAGCGAAGCGCCTTCGTTGGCCAAATTGTGCAATTCGTCCTCACTGATAGACGAATTATTTGTTGATAAATTTTTTTCAGACATATTTTTAGATTAATTCTAAATAATTTTTTATAACAAACTTATGCATTTCTATAATTGCAGCTTTTGAATAAGCGACGGCAAAATGCGCCTCCTGCATATTTATTTCGTCTCTATACTCTTTTTCGTATGCAGATGACACGTAACCAAATGATATATAATTTATTTATTAATACCTGTCGCGCCCAAGCCTCACGGCTTGGGCGAACCCGACAGGTTTTTATTTTATTTCAAATCCGATATTCTTTAAATTGTTTTTTATCCCATATTCCTTGTTGTCACCGCCAGTTCGTCGGGATTCCCGACATGCTAAATATCTTGATTATATCGGATTATCGTTAATCACGGAAAATTCCTATTTCTTCCCCATCATCATCCTCGCCAGCTTCAGTTCCTCCCACGAATACCGCCCGTCAAACAACCCGAACACCGGCCCCAGCTTGTCCGTGCCCAGCTCCTCAAAAGCATGCTGAATTTCGGCCAAGCCCGGCCGCAGACTGTCGGGAATCAACTTGTCCAATTCCGTAGCCTTGATTTTGCCTTGGTCTTTCAGCTTTTCCAAATGCGCGATGATCGTTTCTCGATTCAGGCCGCGCGCTTGCACAATCTCGGCCAGATCTTTGCCCGCCCGCCACAAAGCTAAAGTCTGGTCTTGAGTACTGACCTTTACTTTTTTAAAATTAGTTTTATGCGCGAAAGCTTGCGCGGCCAAGCGTCCGCCGCAGTTAACGATAAACTCGTCGTGCTGTTTTTGCAGTTCTTCGCGCGCCACTGCGGCAAAGGCCGCGGTTTGCGCTTCACTTTCGGTTTTAAAAATCCGGTCAACCTGCACAATATCCGGATGGACTTCAAAGGCGCGCTGATTCCAGCCGAGCAAAAACAAACCGGCCAAACGGCGCACGCGCGACAAAGCAACATAGCCCTGGCCAAATTCAAAGACCGAGGATAAATCCATCACCGCGCCATCCAAACTCATGCCCTGGCTTTTGTGCACCGTAATCGCCCAGGCCAAACGCAAAGGCAACTGCGTAATCGTTGCCAGAGTTTCGCCGTTGTCTTCCAAAATCCAATCGCTCGGTTCGGCCGTAATGCGCTCGCCGGAACGAGTTTGCACAATCGGATATTTGTTAACGCTATCAAACCCAATCACTGTGCCCAAGGTGCCGTTGACGTACAGGCCTTTTTGATGATTTTTGGTAAACATGACCGCGGCGTTGATTTTTAAAATCAAATGCACGGGCGAGAGGCAGCCTTTTTGCAGGACTTCCACCAAAACCTTGCGGCCATGCGCCACCATGTCATAACCATAGCCTTTGCCGGGCAGGCGGCGGATCATTTCGTCGTTGACGCGATCGACATCGACATTGTGGGTGTAGAGCTTGGGCAAATTTTGCGGCGCGTTTTGATAAACAATTTTGCGCGGCTGCAATTGCGCCAAATGAGCGGCACCAAAACCGTTGGCGCGAATGGCGGAGAGAATATTTAAAAAATCTTTGTCGTCCTGGCGGTATTGCTCGCTCAAATAACAAACCACCGGCTCGGCCGCCGCCCAGGCAGCGGCGCCATAAGCAAAACGGTCAGACATTTCTAAAGTTTTTGGCGCTACGTCAAAAAAAGAATCTTGCGTTTCAATATTCTGCTGGCGCATAATCGGCGGCAGCTGGAAAAAATCGCCGACCAAAATTATTTGCAAGCCGCCAAAGGGCGTGGATTCGTCTTTGATTTTGCGGCAAACGGCATCGACCAAATTTAAAACATAGGGCGGCAGCATGGAGACCTCGTCGATTAACAGCACTTTGGCGGCGGCAATTCGCTTGGCCAGGCGCTCGGTGCCGGCAATGTTGTTGATGTCGTGCTGGCTTAATTTTTCTTTGATACCGATCCCCGCCCAGGAATGAATGGTCAAGCCGCCGATATGCGTGGCCGCAATGCCGGTGGAGGCGGTAATGGCCGGTTCAATGCCATGGGCGCGCAAATACGCCACATACTGATTGACCGTGTGGGTTTTGCCGGCGCCCGGCTCGCCGGTGAGAAAGACGTTAACGCCGGTTTTCATGATATCCAATGCTTGTTGCTGTGTCATAGATGAAAAACTAAATCAATGGTATAATAATAATCTAATTAAAACAATGAACAAGATTCCCGCCGGAGTTTATCCCGTACTACGATACGGGACGGGAATGACAATACAAACAATATGACGGAAATAAAAATGCACAAGCAGGCTTATCGCGAATTGGTGTTTTGGATCGGCATTATCGCCACCATCGCCTATCGCATTATCATCGCGTTGAACAATCTGCCCACGCTTTATTGGTCCAACATCGCCTGGTATGTCGGCACGATCGGCTTTGTCTGGTATTTTGCGCATCGCTACAACGTGGAAACCAAACGCAGTAAAATGGTGCGGGACGCGGATTTGATCAAAAAAATCGAACAACACCGCGCCTTGACCGTGGACGATCAAAACGTGCTGGTTTATTCGCTCAAAAGCCTGACCTCGTCCAAGGCGCAATGGAACTACATTGCCATTTTTGTCACCTCCGGCTTGGCTTTGGCTTATGATATTATTTCAAGATTGCTAAAATAAGGCGCGCGATTTTATTTTGGCTGTCAGTTTTGACGGTTTGCTGCAGGTTATTCCCTAAAATTTTCAACTTGGCCGGATCGGCCAGTAATTTTTTAATTTCCGCGCTCAACTTTTGCGCGGTGATTTTTTTCTCAGCCAACACGATGGCCGCTTTGGCATCGCTTAGAATCTTCGCATTGGCTTCTTGGTGCGAAGCGGGCATGGGAATAATAATCGCCGATTTTTTTTGCGCGGCCAGCTCGGACAAAACGCCCATGCCGGCGCGCGAGACGACCAGGTCGGCAACGGCATAAGCAGCAGCCATTTGATCGGCGTTTAAAAATTCATAAGCTTGATAGTTTTCTAATTTCAGCTCGACGGTTTTGTGGCGGCCGGTCAGATGAATCATGTTGCAGGTCTGGCTTAATTCTGCGGCCGCTTCGGTTACCAGATTATTAAGGCCTTGCGCGCCGGTGCCGCCGCCGAGGAATAAAACGACTGGTAAATTATTATTAAATTTTAAATTAAGAACCTGGACCCCCGCCCGAACCGGAACGGGCAGGCCGGCATACGCCGGGATGACAGCGCTTGCGGGGATGACAGTGGAAAATATTTTTCTGACAGGATTGCCATAAGCACGGGCTTTTTTGCCATAGTCGCTCAAAGATTTTTCAAAAACCGTGGTAATCACGGTCGCCATGGGCGCCATAATTTTATTGGCCAGGCCGGGCACGACGTCTTGCTGATGCACCAAGATGGGAATACGCAAAATAAAGGCGGCCATAGCGACCGGCACGGCGATAAAGCTACCGGCCGTCAAAACTATTTTTGGACGCCAGCATAATAAATAAAAAAATGCTTGGATAAAACCGATGATGATTAAAAACGGATCGATAATGTTCCACAGGGAAAAATAACGGCGCAGTTTGCCAGAACTTATGGCAACAAATTTGATGTCAACGTCCCCGGCCATGGCTCGTTCCGGTCCGTGATAACCGCCCAGCCAACAAAAATCTATAGCCCGGCCTTTGAGCTGGCGCAAGTCCTCGGCCATTGCCAGCAAGGGCGAGACTGAACCGGCCGTGCCGCCACCGGTCAAGAGGACTTTTATTTTTTTCTCGAGCATAAATTTATAGCATAATTTAGAGATTTGTCATCCCGAGTTTACGAGGGATCTCTTACGCCTCTTGCTTGTGAATTAAGAGATCCCTCGCAAGCTCGGGATGACAGTGCTATTTCCCTTGCCGACTAATATTGGCAATAATCCCAGCCGAAGACAAGGCCGCCAACAAAGCCGTGCCACCGGCGCTAACCAAGGGCAACGGCACGCCGGTCATCGGAAATAAATTGATAATTCCGCCGATATTGACAATCACCTGCACGCCGATCCAGCTGACCAGGCCAATGGCCAAGTTGCGGCCAAACGAATCCGGAGCGCGTTTGGCAATCAAAATACCGCGATAAATCAACAAGACAAAAGCGCCCAAAAGCAGGCTGGAAAAAATCCAGCCGACTTCTTCGGCAATGATAGCAAAAATAAAATCGTTTTGCACTTCGGGCAAGAATAAAAACTTCTGCCGGCTGTTGCCGATGCCGCGGCCGAACCAGCCGCCCGAACCGACAGCCAAGAGCGATTGATTGATTTGGTAACATTTGTCGCTGGCGCTGGAGCTTGGATTATAAAGACAAGTGAAACGATAAGCCATATATGATTGGCCGCCGCCTTTCAAACTGCGGTAACCGATGTACCCGGCAAGCATTGCCAAAGCCATAGCGGCGCAAACCAGCAAAGTTTTCATTTGTCCGCCGTTGACAAAATACAAAATCAAACAAGCGGCCATAATGATGGCCAGAGTGCCGATGTCTGGTTGCAAAAGCATCAACGCAGCAATCACGCCGATGACAATAAAAAACTTTTTGGCGCGCTCGATGTCCAAAGATTTGGCTTTGCCGCTGGATTCCAGCAGGGCGGCCAGATAAATAATCAAAGTCACTTTGACAAACTCGGACGGCTGAAAAGAAAAAATGCCCAAGTTGATCCAACTGCGATGGCCGTTGACCACGCGGGTGATCGGATGAACCATAATCAAAGACAGCAAGCCGAGCGATGCCACCAGCATGGAAAAAGCGTATTTACGCCAACGATGATAATCAAAATTATAAAGAAAATAAAAAACCGCGCCGCCGATGGCCAGCCAGAGCAGCTGGCGCGTCACAAAATAATAAGCGTCATGATAGGCCATGTACGCCACGATTGTCGAAGCGGAAAACAGCATCACCAAGCCAAAGACAACAATCAAGCCCAGAGTGATCAAAAAAACAAAATCGGGCTTGCCCAGGTGGCGGTCCGAAGAAAAATGGCGAGCGATGAATTGTTTAAATTTTTTAAGCATATCATTGGAAGCTGGAGTTCTTTATTTAAAGTTTTGCATTGTCATCCCGGCGTAGGCCGGGATCCAGATTGGTGACTGTAACTGGATACCGGCATACGCCGGCATGACCACCACCTTTATTCACAATAAATTATAGCCGATTCAAAAGAAATAACGCCAACCCGATAGTGGCGCCAATCGCGCCAATCAGCCAAAACCGCATCACCACTTTTGTTTCCGGCCAGCCGATGGCTTCAAAATGATGATGCAACGGTGAAGACAAGAAAACTTTTTTATGGCGAAACTTTTTGGAAGTCAGCTGGATAATCGTTGATAAAGATTCAGCCACAAAAATACAGCCAATGAAAATCAAAATCATCGGCGTGTCGGTCAGCATGGCGATAATACCCAGAGTGATGCCCAGACTCATTGAGCCGGTATCGCCCATGTAAAATCTGGCCGGAGCGATATTGAACCATAAAAAAGACAGCAAACCGCCAACAATCACGCCGCAAAGCATGGACAAATCATATTTGCCGACCACAAACGAGATGATGGCGTAAGCCGAAAAAGCGATCAATAACAAACCGCCGGCCAAACCGTCCAGACCGTCGGTTTGATTAACTGAAAATGCCGTCGCCACCATGACAAAGACAAAGGCGACAATATACCACCAGCCCAGCTGAAACTGGCCGACAAAAGGAACGGTAAAAACGTCGCGGCCGAGCTTGAAATAAAACCACAAGGCGCCGACCACGGCAATCAAAGTATAAAACAGCAAGCGCCGGCGCATTGACATGCCGCCGCCGCCTTTCGTCCCCTTGCCTTTGATGTCCAGCCAATCGTCAAACAAACCGACCAAAGCCGAAGCGACGAGCGCCCCGAGCGGCAGCCAGGTTTGGTTGCGGCTCAAAAAATTAAGCTGATCGGCCATGGGCCAATGCAACCAACCGGGCACATAAGCAAAAAATAAAATCAAAATGGCAGTGGTCAACCAAATCAATACCCCGCCCATGGTTGGCGTGCCGGCTTTGTGGGCGTGCAAGAGAGAAAAAATCGGCGTCGTGCCGTTGTTGCGGATACTTTTGCCCAGTTTGTATTTGTATAAAACTTTGGTCAAGAGCGGCGTCAAAGCAAACGACAGAACAAAGGCGGCTGTGGACAACAACAGCAGCTTGATGACGTAAAAATCAAGAGTGGGCATAAGCTAGCGAAAATTTATTAAATTAAGGGTGTACAAAGCAATATTGATAAAAACCAACAAAACACCGCTGCCAATCAGCAGTAATTGCGACAAGAGCTTGTACTTTTTATCAGCCAGCACCGCCAAAATCAAATTTAACGCCAAAATAATCAAGCCGATATTCGGCAGCCAGTAGATTTGCACCGGCGCGCCGACATAGTCAATGCCAAAAATAGTGTTGTAATGCAGGGCGGCGGTCACATCGCCCAAGCGACGGACCAATAAAAGCCAAGCTGTCAGCCAAGCCGCGGCCACCAAGGCCAGGTCAAGCAAGATATAGATTTTGTTGTCCAGAGGCTGCCAAAAATCGGCCAAGATTGCGCCGACATTTTGCTGCCAAGCGGAAAGACTGCCAAAAAATTTAGTAATACCAGTTTTCATAAGGTAAAATTAACATAATCACAGTTTAACAGAAAACAGGAGATAAGTAAATAAAGACCGTCATCGAAGGAATGTCATCCCGGAGTACTCATCCGGGATCCATTCTTTTTAGAATGCCACTAATGGATTCCCTTTCCCTCCGCTGTGCTGTGCTTCGTTTCGCTACGCTGCACTGCGCTACGCTCCGGCCGGGAATGACAGACTGACGGCTAATTTGTGCTATCACAAGCATTCGGTTATAATATAAATATGAAGACTGCAATATCTGATCACAATCAACCAATCATCGCTCGCTCGCTTACAAAGATTCTGGGCTATGCTTTGCAATTGCAAGCCTCGGCCATTCATTTGCAATCCACGGCCAATAAACTGGAAGTCAGATATCGCTTGGATAACGGCTTGCAAACAGTTTTGGTTTTGTCCGCCGCTTATGGCCCGGGGCTGTTTAAAAAAATTAGTAATCTGGCAGGTTTGACGCCGGAAATTCATGAGGGCCAGTTTAAAATTCATCGACCAAGCTACAACGCCGTCTTGCGCGCACTTTGGGTGCCGACGGCCGAGGGGCCAAAGATTGTCTTGGAAATTGAACGACAAAATAAAGTTCAACCGGAACTGACCGAACTCTTGCCCACGGCTCTGGAAAAAACTGTGCTGACCGCTCTGCGGCCGAGCGGCTTGCTGGTTATCACCGGCCCGACCAACTCCGGCAAAATGACGCTGGCGCAAGCGATTTTACGGCGCCTGGCCAAACCGAATTTAAACATTGTCAGCTTGTCGGAAATGGCGCAAGCGCCGATTGCCGGGGTGAATCAATCAATCATTGATCCGCGCCGCGGTTATGATTGGCCGCAAGCTTTGCATAGCCTCGGCCGCCAGGATGCCGATTTGATATTTCTGTCGCGTTGCGACCGGCCGGAGATCTTACGCCAAGCGCTGTTATCATCCACCAACAAATTAATTATTACTATTCTACCCTCCCCGTCCGCCACCGACGCTTTGCGTTTGTTAACCTCATTAGCACCGGAAGCAAAATTATTGCTGGCCCAGTTAAAATTATTAATCTATCAGCAGCTGGAACCGCGCCAATGCCCGCGCTGCCGCCAAGCTGTGGAGTTGACCGCGGTTGAACGCTTGGCCATGGAAAAAAAGCTTAATTTTGACCAGGTGCTTAAAAAAATCGTGCGCGACGGCTTGATTGGCGAGGTTGAACACAATTTTTATAAAACTACCGGCTGTGCAAACTGTCAGCATAGCGGTTACAACGGCAAAATCAGCTTGCAACAAATCTTGCTCGGCGGCCCGGCTTTGGCCGATTGGCACCTGCTGTCCTCCTCGGAACAAAACAAAGTAATAAAAAAACAAACCGCGCATGGCTTGTTGGAATCTGCTTTGGCCCAGACACTGCTGGGAAATTTGAGCTTAGAGCAATTACTAAAATTAGCATAGAGACGCATCGCAATGCGTCTCTACAAAAAATTCAATAATCAAACAATGGCGCTAATTTAAGGGCTTTTTCGGTGCGCGTTAATCGTTTTTCAATTCTGTCATGCACCGCCACATTAGATGCGCCTTCGTGGCGCAAATTTCCAATTTATTTAACGACAAAATCCATCGTGTCCAACATTCGTCTGGAATCCGCTTGCAAATCATCGATTTTGTTTTCCAAACGATCAATGTCAGTCTTTAAAGCAATTTGATTAAATTGTTCCGGCGTTAAAGTCATATCGTTATTTTGTTCTAACTTTTTATAGAAACAAGTTTTACTTTGCTTTCAAGCTTCTCCAGTCGCTCCTCAAAACGATAATGCGCACCAAGATTAGCCGCTTGATCGCCTTTAATATCTCGAACATTCTTGGCAATGCCGTCCATAATGGTTAGCATGTGATCAAATTTTTCATCCAAATCAGAAACCTGATCTTTCAACTCATTGAATTCGTCTTTGGTCGCTAATTTATTGAATTGTTCCGGCGTTAAGGTCATATTGCTATTTACTTTTTTTACAAGAGCATTATAGCACAAAGCAAAAAAATAAAAAACAGCTTTATTTCTAATCTTTAGAAAAATACTTGGTCAAATCCGGCGCCATCTTGCGAAACTTTTTAATAATCCCGGGCAAAACCTTCATCAACTTATCCACCTCGGCCGTGGTATTATTTTTACCCAAAGAAAAACGCACGGCAAAATGAGCGGTCTCGGCCGGCATACCCATGGCCAGCAAAACATGCGACGCTTCCAGACTGCCGGAAGCGCAAGCCGAACCGGTGGAGACGGCAATACCGCGCAAATCCAAAGCGACCAGCGTCGCCTCGCCTTCCACGCCAAAGAAAGTAAAATGAGCATGCGCCGGCGTGGCCACATTAACGTCGGTCGTCAACTCTGTTTGCGGGATTTCTTTCATGATGCGCTCGATTAAATAATCGCGGACAATTTTAATTTTGGCATTATTCTCGTCGCGAT
This sequence comes from Candidatus Falkowiibacteriota bacterium, assembly GCA_903897785.1. Lineage (GTDB taxonomy): Bacteria > Patescibacteriota > Patescibacteriia > Patescibacteriales > Patescibacteriaceae > CAIUCZ01. The sequence goes on along the minus strand of CAIUCZ010000030.1, from coordinate 16,784 downwards.
GTTCGGTGGCCAGCTGCAAGGCTTTGGCCAAACCGACAACCCCCGGCACATTGAGCGTGCCGCTGCGGCGATTTTTTTCATGATGCCCGCCCAACTGCAAGGCTTTAAGCGGCGTGCCGGCTTTGGCAAACAATAGACCAACGCCCTTGGGGCCATAAATTTTGTGGCCGGACAATGACAATAGATCAACATGCAAATGCTTGGTATCTAAATTTAAAAAATTAGCCGCTTGCGTCGCGTCGGTATGAAAATAAATCGGCCGGGGTTTTTGGGCGCGATCATTGGCACCATGCTTTTCCCAATCGCGTAATTTTTTGTCATTAATGGCGGCGATGGCTTTACCGATTTCACGAATCGGCTGAATACTGCCGACTTCGCTGTTAACATACATCACAGAAATCAAAGCTGTGTTGTCTTTGATTTTTTCCATGATTTTTTGCACCTCCACCACGCCGTTTTTTTCCACATTAATATAATCAACTTCGCAGCCTGCTTTTTCCAGTTCTTTACACGGCTCGATAATCGCTTCATGTTCAATGCCGAGAGTAATGATATGCGGATTGGCTAAGCCGCCGGCTTGCAATTTTTTAATCAAGCCGCGCACGGCCAAGTTGTCACTTTCGGTGGCGCCGGAAGTAAAAATAATTTCACCCGGAGCGCAGTTTAAGTTTTGCGCCAAACTGACCCGAGCCAGATCGACCGCTTGAGCCGCTGTTTGGCCAAAACTGTGCAAAGACGAAGCATTGCCAAAGTTTTTGGTAAAATAAGGCAGCATGGCCGCAAGGACCTGCTTATCAACGGGAGTGGTGGCAGAGTGGTCGAAATATATATTTTTCATAAAATATTTTCCCGCCGCGTCGTAGTCTCGCCGTAATCGGCGGACTGCGACGCTCTTAAGACAGTCGTAGTCCCTCGATGAGTACATCGAGGAGACTACGACTGGGCAGTTTATTACGACTGGGCAGTTTATTTTTTTGCATTTTTAATACTAAACAGCTTTCACTTCCTTGACTTCCGGCACCGCCATCATCACCTCGGCTTCTATCCCCTGCTTCAACGTAATCCCAGACATCGGACAGCCCAAACAAGCGCCGGTCAAAGCGATGTGTAAAATGCCGGTTGCCTCGTCAAAACTGACAAATTCCAAATCGCCGCCATCGGCTTGCAAGCTGGGCCGAATCTCGTCGAGAGCCGCCACAATTTTTTCTTCCAGCGGGCTCAACTTTTTCTCCGGCTCATTTTTCTTTTCCACTTTTCCCGAAAGATAATTATGCAAAGCGGTTTTGAGCGCATCGACGCCCAGCATCGAACAATGAATTTTTACGGCCGGCAAACCGCCCAAATCGTTGACCACGTCATCTTTGGTTACTTCCAGCGCTTCGGCAATCGTCTTGCCTTTGACCAAATCCGTCAAAGACGAAGAGACGGCAATGGCCGCGGCGCAGCCCAAAGTCTCAAACTTAATATCGCTGATGACGTCGCCATCAATCTTTAAATACATTTTCATAATATCCCCGCAGTTGGGGTTGCCCTCTTCGCCAATCGCATCGGCGTTTTTTAACGCGCCTTGATTATGCGGATGCTTGAAATGAGCGATGACTTTGTCAGTATACATATGCTAAAAAGTTAAAAGTTAAAAGTTGAAAGTTGAAAGTCAGACGCTTTATAAACTTCCTGCCCGCAATACTATGTATAGCGTTGCAGGCGGGTATAACTTTATGGACTTTATGAACTTGATTATTTTATTATAATATTTAAAAAATTCTGGCTAGCGGCTTACTAATGACCACCCTCGTTCCCACATCCACCCAATCATAGATGGCTTTAGCCAATCCGATGCCCAGCCGAATACAACCGTGCGACACGGGCGCATCGGCGCTGTAACCTTGATTATTTTGAAAATAATTATTAAACGTGGCAGCCGGCGCTTGGTCGGCTTGCAGGACTTGCCACAAATTTGGCGGCAAAGCCATGACCAAAATGACCGGCATGGCTGACAAAAATTTTTTCATGCTGTCATTATAGCATATCAGATGTCAGATACCAGATGTCGAATTTCGGATAACGCTGATTTAAAGAACGATGATTAACTTATTGTTTTTTAACAAAAAAATACAAATTTGTCAAATAAAAGTTCTTTCCGATATCCGATGTCCGCCAAGCTTGACTTTTGGCTAGGTTAGGTTGAATAATATAACCATTATCGTCCTTTGCACAACTTAATTGAGGAGCTAATCATGGATACGAATCCGCTACACGACTTAATAATTTTCGGCGGCAAAAGCTGCCTGACTTTAACCAAAAAAATCTGCACCGAGCTTGGGATATCACCAGGCAAAATCTCTTCCAAAAACTTTGCCGACGGCGAAATAAATTTGCAGCTCGAAGAAAACGTCCGCGACAAGCACGTCGTCATCATTCAAAACACTGGGCCAAAAGCTGAATACTTTTTGGAGCTGGCGTTTATGATTGATGCCGTCATCGGCTCGTCGGCCAAAAAAATTACTGTCTTTACCCCTTATTTTGGCTATGGCCGCCAAGAAAGAAAAGATCGGCCGCGCGTACCGATTTCCGCCCGCGCCATCTTGCGCATGCTGGAAAGCCTGGGCGTTGATCATTTTATTTTTTGCGACTTGCATACTTCCGCCATTCAAGGCTTTACCACGGTGCCGTCCGATCATATTTATGCCAGAAAAACTTTTGTCAATCACATCAAAAAAATATTTCAGCAGCAGCTGGCTGATAATTCTCTGGCCGTAGTCGCCCCTGATGCCGGCGCCACCAAAGTTGATCGCGCTTATGCCGAACGCTTGGGCGACAACGTTCCGATTGTCATGATTGACAAACGTCGGCCCAAAGCCAACGAAGTCGAAGTGATGAATATTGTCGGCGAAGTTAAAAACAAAACTTGCTTAATCATCGACGACATTGTCGACACGGGAAAAACCACGGTCAAAGGTGCGGAAGCTTTAATCAAGAACGGCGCCAAAGAAGTTTATATCATGGTGGTTAACGGTTTGTTTTCCAATGACGCGATCCGCAATTTTAATCAAGCCAAATCAATCAAAAAAGTTTATGTCTCCGACACTTTGATTGATCTTGACAGTTTTCGGCCCGGTATGAAGAAAATAAAAATTATTTCCTTGGCGCCGGACTTTGCCGAAGTCATCCGCCATGTTCATACCGGAGAGTCTTTATCAAAAATGTTTGAATAAAAAACTTAAAAAGCCCGACTTATGTCCGGGCTTTATTTTTAACTACTACAAATGCAAATTGTTACAAATATACAAATCTACAAATTTCTCGGCCTCCAGCGCTATTTGTAAATTTGTTCCGTCACTTATATTATTAATTGGGGGGCGGAATCCCGCGACAAGCGGTGGTAATAATTTGTATTTGTAGGATTATAAATAATAATGTTTAATCGGTTTTAATTCGTCGTCAAATTCATACACCAGCGGTGCGCCGGTCGGGATTTCCAGTTCGACGATTGCTTCATCGCTGACGTTGTCAATCAATTTCACCAAAGCGCGCAAAGAATTGCCGTGCGCCACAATCAAAATCGTCTCTTGAATTTTCATGGCCGGCAAAATCTCTGTCTGCCAATACGGCAAAAATCTTTTCAAGGTCAAAGCCAGGCTTTCCGTGTGCGGTTGTTCATCACTGGAAATCTCTTGAAAAATCGGATTGTTTATTTGTTCGACAAACCGCGGATCATTATCGGCCAAAGCCGGCGGCAACGTGTCATAACCGCGGCGCCAAGCCAAGAATTGTTCCTCGCCATATTGCGCTTTGATTTCATCTTTGTTTTTTCCCTCCAAGGCGCCGTAATGCCGTTCATTTAAGCGCCAGGATTTCTTGATTTCCACTTGTGTTTTACCCAAAACATTTAAAATAATTTCCAAGGTGTGATTTGCCCGTTGCAAGACCGAGGTGTAAGCCAAGTAAAAATCCAAACCGCTTTGATGAATCAACTCGCCGGCTGTTTTTGCTTCCGCCAGACCGACATCGTTTAAATCAACATCAATCCAACCGGTAAACTTGTTTAAATCGTTCCACTCGCTTCGGCCATGGCGCACGAGAATTAATTTTTTCATAAAATACAGGCAATCCGAATGCTACGAATGAACATCCGAATCTACAAATTCAATTCAGAATATAGATTATCTTTAATTTAAGTCTAAGCTAAAGCGAAACAAAAATCAAATAGCACGGCGACCTTTGTTATTTTTACTGTTCCTTGACAGCACGTCATTCCCGCGAATGCGGGAATCTCATGGTGTTTACGATAAATACAGATTCCCGCCGGAGTTTATCCCGTACTACGATACGGGGCGGGAATGACGTGCTATTTTATGTATTCAATGACAATAATTTTTTTTTACTGTATAATGAAAGTCATCAAAACTAAAACAACTTATGCCCAAAAAAATGTTAGAAAAAATTGCCGCCGCTCCGGCCGTGGCCTTGGAAGATACGGTGGCCGAATTGTCTAAACTGGAAAAATTAATTATCAGCAAACGCCCGCTGCGCCACGCCGAAGATTATTGGGCAACACTTGGGCCCGGTTTGACAACCGGCGCTTCCGACGACGATCCGTCCGGCATTGCCACTTATTCGCAAGCCGGCTCGCAATTCGGTTTTAAATTTTTATGGCTGGCGCCTTACACTTTTCCCTTGATGGCGGCGATTCAAGAAATGTGCGCCCGCATCGGCTTGGTGACCGGCCAAGGTTTGGCCGCCAATATCCGCACGCATTATGCCAAATGGGTGCTGTATCTGGCCGCCGGTCTGCTCTTCTGCGCTAACACTTTCAATATTGGTGCCGATCTCGGGGCGCTGGCGCAAGCCACTCGCCTCTTGGCGCCGGAATTATCCGTGCCGTTCTTGGTGATTGGTTTTGCTTTATTATCTTTACTTTTGCAAATTTTTACCACCTACGCGCGCTATGCCAAGTATTTAAAATATTTATCGTTGGTGTTGTTTGCTTATGTTTTTTCGGCTATGTACAGCCATTTGAATTGGGGCGTAGTATTGCAAAACACTTTTTGGCCGGACTTTAGATTGCACTGGAGTGAATTTTTGCTGATTTGCGGCGTTTTGGGCACGACAATCTCGCCTTATCTATTTTTCTGGCAAAGCTCGCAAGAAGTGGAAGAAGAAATACAAAAAGGCCGGTTATCAATTAAAAAACGCCAACTGGCCGCCACCAAAAGCGTGATTAAAAAAATGCGCATTGACGTTTGGACGGGCATGGCTTTTTCCAATATGGCGATGTTTTTCATTATCGCCGCTTGTGCCGGCACTTTGTTTGCCCACGGCATCACCAACATCGCCACCGCCGCCGATGCCGCCGCCGCCCTGCGGCCGATTGCCGGCGATATGGCTTATTTGTTGTTTGCCGTCGGGATTATCGGCGTTGGCATTTTGGCGATTCCGGTGCTGGCCGGCTCGGCCTCTTATGCCATTGCCGAAAGCTTTGGCTGGAAATTCGGTTTATACCGCAAACTAAAACAAGCTTATGCTTTTTACGGCATTATAATTTTATCCATGCTGGTCGGCCTGTTGTTAAACTTCGTCGGTCTTGACCCGATCAAAGCTTTGATTTATGCGGCCGTGGCCAATGGTTTGGTGGCGCCGGTCATTTTAATTTTGATTGTCCGCTTGTCTTCCAATCCCAAAGTCATGGGCAAACACATCAACGGCCGTTTGAGCAAAACTATCGGTTGGCTGACCGTCGGCTTGATGGTCGCCGCCGGCGCTGGAGCGATCATTGCTTTGTTTTTGTAAGCTCTAAATTGTATCGTCATTTAATACGATGAACGAATTAAATCCGAATTTACGAATTGGTTACGAATGTTTTGTTCGAGCACAATTCGCAGCATTCGTATTTATTCGTAGTGTCCGCCTGGAACTTGACAGAACCAAGTCCAGCGTAATTCGTAGATTCGCATTATTAAAAAATCGCTGCAAAGGCTGGCAGCGATTTTTTGTTTAAATTTATTTGACCGGGGCAACCGGGGCCGTCTTTTTCGGGGTCACTTTTTTATGAACTGTCTTTTTAACCACCGTCTTCTTCACGATCATGGTTTTCGCTTTGCCGGTCAGCGGAGCGCCACCGGGAACTTTGGCAAACACCGGCATGGCCACCAAAGCGGCTAAAGCCAAAGAGATAATTGTTGCTTTTTTCATAGTTTTACTAGTTAATTTATTAACTTGACTGGCCTTGAGCCTTTTCTTGGTCAGTCAACTTCATTAAGTAATACGATGGGATCGAGGTTAAAGTTTCAGGACAGTAATCGGTCTACACTCTGGCTAAAAGTTTTAACTTTTGTTATAATGCAATAGTTGAAAGTTCATAAAGTTATAAAGTTCATAAAGTGTTCTGCTTTATTGTTTCTGCTTTATAACTTTATGAACTTCCTGCCCGCAATACTGCGTATAGCGTTGCAGGCGGGTATAAACTTTATAACTTGTTAATTTTATGCAAAAATTAAATCTCAAGAAAATGCTGTTCGGTTTGGCTTGCGCCGCGGTCCTGGCCGCCACTTGGCCGACTTTAACCATCGGTCAAACCACCTCGCCCGCTATCACACCCGGCCAACCGTTGGTGACGGCCGCCGATTTGACCGCTGTCGGTTATCATAATCCAAAAATGCAAGTGCCCAACGGCCAACGCTTTTTGCCGCCGGTGGTTTATTTTAAGGTGACGGAAAAAATTGCCAACAAAAACAACGCTCCGGACATTGTTGCCGTGTTGGTGGCGCCAAAGACAGATAAGACTTGGAGTTTTAACAATGGCCAACCCGAACAACGCCTATTGGATGGCAAATTTCAAACCCGCCAAAGCACGGCTGATTATTATATCGTCGTCACCGGCCCGGACGGCATCAAAGTATCGGCTTTAGTGGCGGCCTTGGCAAAAAAATATAACTAGCGAATTCAAAGCTTAAAAAAGAAAAAAGCGTAAAACTTTCTTCAAGTCTTACGCTTTTATAATTAAAATTCGGTGCCGCAGAGCGAACAGACACCGTCTTCTTGCCAAAAAGGAATCGATTGGCCGCATTCCGAACAAACAGGACGCAGAGTGCCCGGTTTTTTTATTTCCGGCGCTATTTTTTGATTCAATTTTTCCGCGGCGATTGATAACGAATCGGCAAAAACCTCTTTTTTCTTGCTTTTTTTGTTACGGTCGGAATAAGTTTTTGAGGTTTTACCTTGCGGAAAATCGGTATTGGCGCTGATATTGGTAATGGCGTTTATCAAAGGGCTGCCCTTTCAAAAATACAACAATTTATCTAATGCTTTTATTTATATCATCTTTTATCATCTTTGTCAATAGTTAACATAGCTCTAATTCTAGCGACAAAAGGTCTAATTGATAACGTCATAATCGGCCAAATTCAAGCCAACCGAGCCGACTGCTTGATAATCGCCCAGCTGGTTAATCTTCAGATATCTGTCCGAGACAGTATATAAATAACTGCCGATGTACAAACTGCGCTTAACACTGGTCGGATAATAGTCATAACCATACCATTGGCCTTTGTTGCCGATTTGCCCGTCCGGCGCATGGCTGATCAGCGTCTGCAAACTAATACTCGTTTTTGTCACTTTGAAAACTGCCGCGCCGTTAAAAATATAATTGCCATACCACTCTTGGCTGGTGGTGGCCGTCAAACTGACCGGAATGACCAGCAAATTTTTCTGAGCCGAGAACAAGAAAGCGTGCGGATCGCCCAAAGCCAAAGAATCGCTCCCCCGTCCGCCCAGCTCGGCTTCGGCCAGCTGTTTGGGATTGCCTGGATCTTTAACATCGAACAAAGCCAGTTTTAAGCCTTTGGCAATGACACCGCCGTCGCTATTTTGTTCGGTCGCTTTGCCCAAACCAATCAGCGTCGTATCGTCATAAGGATAAAGATAATCGGAAAAACCGGCCACCTGTAATGAACCCAAAACTTTGGGATTCTTGGCATCGGCCAAATCAAGCACAAACAGCGGATCGACTTGTTGATAAGTCACGACATAAGCCCGATTTTGCATAAACCGCACGGCATAAACCCGCTCGCCTTTGGCCAATTTTGTCACCTTGCCCACCACTTTTAAATTATTATCCAAGACATACAGACCGGCTGACGAATCTTGCTCGCCGCTTGGCACATAATCCGACCAAGTGCCTTGCTTGGTGGTGACCACGCGAAAATAATTGCCCGACTCGTCCATGGAATATTGATTAAGCACATTGCCCGGCACCGAGCCAGCCGCTTGCCAAGTAATCTTATCGCCGGCTAAAGAAATTTTTTGGATCACCGTTGATTGCAGCTGATCGGAAAGGCTGTCATATTCTTGTTGCAGTTTGCGCGTCACCGCGTCTTGCAAAATCTTTTGTTGATCCTGCGCCAGGCTATTCATGTAGCGTTGCAACAGTTGATTAATTTTGTTGCCTTTTTCGCTGTCCGACATAATCGAACCGTCAATCGCCTGGATGGCAATGATGCGATTCTGATCGGCGGCCGACAGCTTGTTAAAAACCAAATCCTTCATCACACCCATCATCAACGCATAATCGCTGACGTACTTGGTGTAAGTTAAATAAGCATTATTGGCCGAAACATAAATGCTTTGGCTATAAGGCAGAATATAAACCTCGGACGTAATCGCCTTGTTATTGTCGCTAATATTAATCGCCGCCAGGGTGGTAAAATTATACGACGGATAAGGAATGGAGAAATAATAAACATTCGGATAATTAAAGCGCGCCGTACTCTTGTTGGCCGTAATGACCGCCCCGTTTTCAATAATCTTGGGCAAAGCCGAATCGCCCATGATTTGGAATTGATAATTGTCGGTCAAAAAATAAACATAGTTGCCGATCAAGCGCGCGTCATGATAATCGCCCTCAAAATTCAAGTCGCGCACCAGCTTTGGACTCACCGGATTGGTCAAATCAAACACTTTAAAAAATGTATAATCGGATTGGCGGCGCATGGTTTGATAAATCGGCAGAGCGCTCATGTTGGTGTTTTGACCAAAGACAATCAAATCACGGCCTTGGATAAACATATTTTGCGGCCGGCTGTTGAATTTTATCGTTGCCAAAACTTTGGCTTCGGCCGCCGGATAGGCATCGACGATGTATAGATTCTGGCCGCTGATAGTGTAGACATATTTGCCGTCGTTCTTGACAATGTCGGCTTCATCCACACCGGCCACTTGAATATTGGTCTGGGAAAAATCTGTACTGGCAATATCGGTTGTCGGCGCCGCCTGCCCTGAGACTGCCGAAGAGGGCACAGCTGGTGCCGATTTTTCTACCGCACCATTGGCGGCACTATAAGCCATCATCGGTCTGATGCCGCCGCCAAAATAATAACCGCCTTGGTCCAGCGGCTGGTTGTTCAGCCAGTCGACCAATTCTTGGTTGGTGGCGAATTTTTTCATCTTGCTTTCCCCGGCCAATTGGGTATTGAGATTCGGCCAGCGGATGGCCATGGCGTGAGCGGCTGGTGCGAAAAAAGCCAACGATAAAAGAGCGCAAGTCGTCAAACGTATTTTTTTCATAAAATTAAAGTTGAGTCTAAAAAATTAAAAATTGTGAATTCCAAACTCCAAATTCCAGATTCTAAATTATTTAAAGCTTTTCTTGCATGAACTTGGCTCGATATTCTTCATCCAGCGCTTCTTTTTCCAAACCGGCTTTAAACAACAAAGCGTTGATTTGGTTCATCTCTTCGGTATCGGCTTGCCGGTAAATCGAGCTGGCCTCCAGCATAGTTTCTGTTTTGCGCATCAAATCGTCGCTGTTGGTTTGGCCGACTTGGGCGATTTCGTCGACAAAACCGTTCAACTCGCTTATTTTTTCCCGCTCCTCAGCCGTTAAACGCTGTTTAAACAAATTTTTCGGCTTGTCTGCTTTCTCCGTCGGTTTTTCCGAAAGACGATCGATCGGTTTTGTGCCAAGCAGATCCTCCATTTCTTGTTGAAATGATCGTCTGATTTGTTCTTTGGCCACTTTTTCCGGGTTGAACATATTTTATTGCTTAATTAAAGTTTTTCTGGTTTGCGCCAGTTGTTTTTGCTCCAGGGCGTGAATAATCTGGCGCACCAAGACAAAGCGGCGTTCGTGCAATAGTTTTAGCTTGGCTAAATACTCGCGCAAAATCATCTGCGCATTGGATCTACGGCGAATAATTTCGGCATTCACATCTTTTTGCTTCATACTAGCTCAAAGTTAAAATCTCGTGGCCTTTTTCCGTCACCGCCACGGTGTGCTCAAAATGAGCGGACAAACTTCCGTCTTGCGTTTCAAAAGTCTGATTATCTTTGCCGGTCTTGATGCGCCAAGTGCCCAGATTAACCATCGGCTCGATGGCGATGACCATGCCTTCCGCCAAGACAACATTATCAAATTCATCGCTGCCCAGAAAAGCATAATTCGGCACTTGCGGTTCTTCGTGCACGTCCAAACCGACCCCGTGGCCGACCAAATCGCGCACAAGTGAAAAACCGTACGGTTTGACATAATTTTCAATCGCCGTGCCGATGTCATTCAAATCATTGCCCGGCTTGACCTGGGCGATACCGGCGGCCAAAGCGGCTTTGGTCACCGTCAGCAAAGTTTTGACTTTTTTATCAATCCGCCCGCAGGCCACGGTGCGCGCCATATCGGTATATAAACCTTTTTCCGCCGGATATTGCATGCCGATATCCAAGCCGATGATGTCCCCGCTTTTGAGCACACGCGAGGGATAAGCCGGGCCATGAACGATCTCGTGATTTATCGAGGCGCACAAAGCCGTGGGAAAAGGCTGGGCTTTAGGATAAGCCTTGTAGCCCTTGAACGCCGGCCTGGCGCCCGCTTCGGCCATCATCTGACAGGTCATGTCTTCCAGCTCGCCGGTCGTCATGCCCGGTTTGACCATTGATTCCAGTTTGTCCATAATGCGCGCCAAAATCCGGCCGCCATCGCGAATTAATTCTACTTCTTGTTTGGTTTTGATTAATCTGGTCATACGATTAGTATAATCTTTTTTTGTTAATTGGTCAAAAAACGTAATATCCGTTAAGTTATAAAGTTTATAAAATAAAAAGTTCATAAAGTGGGTGATCCCAGCTTCATGAACTTTATGAACTTTCAACTTTCAACTCTTTTACCATCCTCCGCTCGCCCCGCCGCCGCCCGAACCGCCGCCGCCAAAACCGCCAAAGCCTCCGCCCCCGTTGCCAAAACCGCCCGAACCGCCACCCAAGAACCACAGGCCGCCGCCCGGACCTTTAGGCCCGGCTTTGGAAGCAAAAAAATCTATAATCAATCCTAAAAACCCGAAAGAAAAAAATAAAATCAACGCCAAACTCAAACCGCCAAAAATGACGCCGCCGATGGCGCCAAAGATTGCCCCGACCACGCCGCCCAGCCACCACGATTTGCTCTTTGACAGCAAACGAATAAAGGCGGACAAAATCACCCAGCCCAAAATCAATAAAAACTCAATATCACGCCCGCTCAAGGCATTCTTCGCGGCCGGTTGATCGGTTGTTGAAAATTCGCCCTTGGTGGCGCTGATAATTTGATCTGTTGCTTTATCCAAGCCGCCGTAATAATCGTTGGCTTTAAACGCCGGCTTCAAGGTGTTGTTGATAATCCATGACGACTGGGCGTCGGTCAACGCGCCTTCCAGGCCATAACCGACCTCGATGCGCATTTGATGGTCGTCGGTGGCCACCAGAATTAAAACGCCGTTATCTTTGCCTTTTTGGCCGATCCCCCATTCTTTGAATAGCTGGACGGCAAAATTTTCAATATAATCGCCCTTGAGCGAGGGAATAATGGCAATGGCAATTTGATTGGTACTGGTCGCCTCGAATTGTTCCAATTTTGTTTCCAGGGACTGCTTTTGCTCGGTTGACAAGACATTGGCTTGATCAGTTACCAAACCGGCCGGCTTGCCCAGAGAATAATAGGCGCGGGCGACAAAGATGGGCAAAGCCAAAACTACCGCCAACAAAATTATAAATTTTAATTTGTTCATTTGAGTTCGTAAAATCAACAAATACTTGTGGTCTCGGCATAGTCTCCCGAGCACGGAAAGACTGCAGCGAGACAGAAACTATTGAGTTAGGTTTACCTTCGGTGCCGTGGCCGCTCCGCTGTCGGCCTGAAAATAAGCCCGATCATGAAAACCAAACATGCCGGCGACAATGTTTTTCGGAAAAACTTTGACCATGACATTGAAATTTTTCACTTCGTCGTTAAAGCGCAACCGCTCGACGCTAATGCGATTTTCCGTGCCTTCCAGCTGGGCCATCAAAGTTTGCACGGCATCAATCGATTTTAATTGCGGATAGTTTTCCATCACCACCAACAAGCTACTCAAAGCGCTTTCCACTTGGCCGGCGGCAGCCGCTTTTTCATCGACAGTTTGCGCTTGGCCGTACTTGGTGCGAGCATCGGCAATGGCGCCAAAGACGGCAGTTTCTTGTTTCATCGCCCCTTGCACCGCCGACACTAAGTTCGGAATCAAATCAAAGCGGCGCTGGTATTCTGTTTGCACTTTGGCCCATTGGTTATCCACCGCTTCGTTGGCCGTGACCAAACCGTTGTAGCCGGACCATAAATACAGCCCGAACAAAACCACTACACCGAGCAAAATAATCCACCACAAATTTTTCTTCATAAAGTTGGTTGGTTAATTTTTAAAATTAGATATGGTTATTATACCAGGCGAAGCGGTTGGGAGCAAGTTTGCGTCAGTTATAAAGTTCATAAAGTTGAAAGTCCATAAAGCGATGAATTTCCAACTTTATGAACTTTATAACTTTCAACTTTTAACTTAAATTAAAAAAGGCGTCATCGATTGATGACGCCTCTGGCATTCCTTATATCGCTTTGATTTCCCAAAGCAGAATAATTCTCGCTACCAAAGAACCAAGCCAAAGTAATCAATTTTACGCAAAAGATGCATTACAGATTTCACTTTGGCTTAAAAGTTTGCTCCGAAAAATATAGATAAATTCTCGCATAAACGCAAACATTATTTCATTTTATTCCGGAGCGAAAAATTTATTCGCCGAACTCGCAGGTCTGTATGCGCCTATTTCGGCATCTACTTTAGCGCGAACCGGCGAATGATATTAAAGCGACTCTTAAAGTAAATTTATTCCCGCCAAAAAACAGCATGTTTCACGTCACTTTTTAAGCCACGATTGTTTTTTCTATTTTTCCGCCCTCGAGCCGCCACCATTCAGCATAAAGATGCTCCACGAACCGAGTTAACGTCCGCCAGGTGGCCATTTTATGAATGTGGCCGGGAGTAAAACGTTTTTTACCGTTTTCAACGACCACATCCGGATGAATTTCGCGCAGTCTGGCTTTGGCTTTGAGCAATTCTTGGCCCCAACAGCTGTTCGGCCGGCGATTAAATTGATCGCCGATCAAATAAAGCGCTTGGCGCGCGTCATTGTGCCAATTGGCTACTTCGCCGCTGCGGCGCCGAACAAATCGTCCGTCGGGCAGGACATGCACCCCGCAAAACTTAACTAATTTTGAAGCCTTGTCAAACCGCCGGATATCGATAATCGCCGCGATTAATCTGGCGGCAATCTTTGGTCCGACGCCGGTAATCGGCTTGAACAAGTTTTGATAAATCGGCACCTGTTCAATTGTTTTAACCAATTCTTTTTCTCTGACTTTTTCTTCACACAGCAAGGCGGTCAAAACCGCGTCATTGGTTTTTTGCCGGTCAAACAATTCTTCAATCGAACCTTCAAAATCATGGCCAAACTCATCACGAAAAACTTGGCCGACAAAACGCTGCCGCAAACGCGCTTCCGCGCACATGCGAGCCTGCATCGCCTCCAACCAAGCACGATAAGCTTCGCGCAAATAAATAATCGCCAAATCCCGCGGGGCAATCGAATAAAATTTGCCCATGTCAGAATGGAAAAAGTTAAGCAATGACAGCGGGTCGACATTTTTTTCATGCTCGCCGGGCAAACAAAAGGCCGGCACGCGATATAACTGTGCGCCGACTTTTGCGGCTTGGCGGGCAATGGCATAAGCCAGGTTGTCTCCGCTTCCGCCCAAAATCATCAAGATGACGTCATCGGGTTCAATTCCCTCGTAAGCCGACGGCACCTGATCGGCCAAAAACCAAGCTTTACCCTCCTGTTTTAATAATTCATCGGGGTAGTTGTAGGTATCGGCTGAATTTTTAACTTCCTTCCAAATAATATGCCGAGGGTTGACATCAACCAAATCTGCCGGTGAATTAACTTTACGATAGCCGACAGGAAAACGGTGTTTGAGCCAATCAAGCTCATCGGTTTCCGTTTTCATTGATAATTTGCTTGATTTGCCGTCATTTGATTGAATCAAAATGACTGTCGGATAACTTTCTGCGCCGTACTTGACGCGGTGTTGAATCGCCATGATTCTCATGATATAGCTCCAAAATAGTGGAAAATTATTTTCGCTCATGCGAGCAATTTAATTGTAAAAAAACAAAGAGCTTAAGGCATCAACATTATCGCAAAAATGCAGTCGTTTCTTCGTCCTAAGCTCTTATTTCAAGCGACTTTCGACTTTAAGAAAAATCGGCTGAAACAAGAGGAGATGTTTGCATCTTTTTTGACGCTTAACAGCAAAACTGCTGTCGCAAACATCTCCAATGGATTGGTTTAGCAGATTATTACTCGCCAATGGCAATGGTCATCTCGCCGGCAATCCAAAAACTAAGCCAAGGCCGGTTCTTTTTTTGCGCCTATCCGCAAAAAATAACAACCGAGTTTGGCTAAAAAACATGAGCAGTCTTGAAAATGTTTGCTTTCGCGTTGGTGCAACAGCATACTCTTTCTTAACCGCCCTAATTATCTTAAAGAACCTTCAAAAACGCCGACACAGGAGATATCCTTGCGCTTGTTTGGCATTATGAAAATCACTTTGCCGGCGTTTTGTAAATAAATCAGAGATGCCAACAACAAGCAACTCGCTCAGTCGCATTTCGGTAAACACAAGCATCTCTAAAAAAACAGTCGGTAATCGATAGCTTGCAGTTGGTAGAAAATTTACTACGAACTGCCCACTACCAACCACGAGCTAAAAATTAGGGTTGGTCTCGGCGCCAGTTGTTCGTTCGTCTCGCCGCCAACCCCCGTTTAACCAAATTCGGCATACGCTTCTTCGCTTTTGTAAGCGCCACTTCTTCTCGCTTAATTTGGTTAAAAAAAATTTAAGGCGATTTAAAAAAATTCGGATTATCGCTATTCGCACAATTTTAATCTTTTTATAAATCGCCAATATTATCTATTTAAAGAACTTTTTAAAGCTGCCGGAACAAAGCATCTTCATAGACGCTTGGATAAGCATCAAGTAAATCGCTTTGCTCCGGATTTTTATTGTTTTTCTGAAGCAACGGGCGACTTCAAAAAAGCATCCTTGCGCAAAATTGCACGCCTTATTATCTTTTTTCCGTCGCCCTTTGTTTTAAAAAAATCAATCCACAACCGAGGCAATTATAGGGTCGCTCGACAAGCATTCAATCACTCGCTTTGGTTGTGAATTTAACCTTTATATTAAATCATATATCACAAGCGATGTCAAGGGGTAATAAAAAGCTAAAATTGGCTGTATTTTGCATACTATTGACTAATCATAAAATCTATGACAAGCGACGACGAAGATGACGGCATTCAGCTGATCGACATCCTTATTCAAGAAATAACGAAAATTACCAACGAAGAATCCAAGCAAAAAGAAGCTATCAATTAATCGCCTCCTCCCTCCAATCAAAAACTCACAGCTTTACAGCCGTGGGTTTATTTTTTTATTTTACAACGCTCTTGCATTGAGTAAGGCGCGGGTGGATAAAAAATCTTGCATAGTCATCCTCGCGCAGGCGGGGATCTAATTTTTTTGACTAACGACTAACGACCCGCCCGCATCGCTACGCGAAGCGTTTCGGGCAGGCTTTCAACTTTGTCGTTTCCCATGCAACAGCATCTCCACCGCATGCTCCATCGACCCGGCCAAAGTCACCTGTCCGGCATTGACAAAGAAAATCTCGTCCGCATTTTCAATCGTATTCAAACGATGAGCGATAATCACTTTGGTGGTGGCCGGCGGCAGTTTGCGGATAATTTCTTCCAACAGCTGTTCGGTTACTGTATCGATGTTGGCGGTGGCCTCATCCAAAATCAAAATATCCGGCTGCCGAATCGCGGCGCGAATAAAAGCGATCAACTGCTTTTGCCCCAAGCTGATCGAATCGCTATTGGCGGTGACCACTGTTTCCAGACCTTGCGAAAAACGTTTTAACAACTTGGTCAAATGAAATTTGGCCAGCACCTGCGTCAATTCGTCATCGCTGTGATTTTGATAAGCCTCGTTGCCATACAAAATATTTTCCCGCACCGTGCCGTTGAACAAAAACGGTTCTTGCAAAATAAAGCCGACAATTTTTGCCCGTTCGGCCGGATCGTAAAATCTGATATCTTTGCCTTCCAGAAAAACCGTGCCGGCTGCCGGATCATACAACCGGGCCATCAAAGATGCCGTCGTGGTTTTGCCGCCGCCGGTCGGCCCGACCAAGGCATAAGTTTTGCCCGGCTCCAGTTTGAAATTAATATTTTTTAAGACATCTTTGCCCTCAACATAACAAAAAAATACATCTTTAAACTCCAAAACCGCGCCGCTCGAAGAAGGCGCAGCTTTTCCGTCTCGCCGCAGTCTTTCCGGCTTCAAACTCGCTTCGCTGGAGCTATAACGAAGATGGTCGGAGGACTGCGGC
>CAIUCZ010000029.1 GCA_903897785.1 Candidatus Falkowiibacteriota bacterium | reverse complement strand
GATTTTGGATCTTGGATTTTAAATTCAAAATTTATTTTTTATTAAACTTGTGGAAAACGTTAGAGAAGTTATAAAATCAAACCGACGCAGTTATTTTACAAATTCATCAGAAATACTGTGGCAAAACAAGAATAAAATACTAAAATTAGTAAAATATAGATAGCGAGATAATCCAATATCCAATATCTAATATCTAAAATCCAGTTTCTTGACAAATGTTTTTTATTTTCAAACGGGAAAATTTTGTCTGGCAAGGCAAACCCTTGCAAACATTGCGGTTTGCCAAGCGATGCGCTATAATAAAAATTACCTGTGGAACGTCCTCCCAAAGAACTTCCATAATTAATAAATCGAGACGGTTGCAAAACCGCTCACTAAGCGAAAAGCTTTATGTCTAAATTGACAAAATCTCAAATCGTGGAGTCCTTGGCTAACAGCACCGGTTTAGCCAAAAAAGAAATTAACAATGTCTTGGTCGAAATGGCCGGTTTGGCTTACAAAGAAGTCAAAAAGAACGGCGAATTCGTTGTGCCCGGTTTTGGCAAGATGGTGAAGGTTAAGCGCGCCGCGCGCATGGGCCGCAACCCGGCCACCGGTGCTGAGATTAAGATCCCGGCTAAAACTGTGGTCAAATTTAGATTAGCCAAAGTCGCCAAAGAAGCGGTGCTGTAAGCCTGTTGATTTTAGAAAACGAAAAAGAGAACGACAGTCTTTGTTGTTCTCTTTTTGTTTATAGAGAGTTGAAAGTTATAAAGTTATAAAGTGCCTTAACTTTATGAACTTTATAACTTTCAACTTTATAACTTTTCCTTGTATTGTCCTATCCCGAACTCCAAATACTTATTATAGAGTTTAACTTTTGTTTTGATAAAAATAATCAGCGAATCAAGATTGATTAAGTAGCGTTCGTCAACGATCTTGAAGCGCACTTGTTGTTGGCCGATGGCGCGCCTAATTGTCTTTTTGTCAATGCCGCCCAACTTGGCCGCTTCGGCCATAGTTAACCATAACTCGTTTGCACCGGTTGGTTGGGGAGTATTTTTGGCGGGCATAGGCCTAGATTTTATTGGCCTCCTTAAGGTTATTCTATGGGCAGATGAACAAAAAATCAACAAGCGCAAGCGTAACACCGGTCAGTTCATAAAGTTGAAAGTTCATAAAGTTCATAAAGTTGGACCAGCGGAAAGGCAAGTAAAGCAGAGGATGGGACGTAATACGATAATATAATGCGAATCTACGAATGATATGCGAATACCACAAATAATATAGCGAAAGATGCGAATAAAATGCCAAATTTGAATAGACATTCGCATTTTTCGCGGCGCCATTCGCGGTATTCGCATATCATTCGTAGATTCGCATTATATGCCAGCCCTATTGCCACATTAAGACAAATGTGCTAAATTAAGGTTAATTTCAGGCTGAAATGGCCTTAATTTTTGTTATCTAAAATTTGCTTATTTTAGCTAAAATATAGAGAGTGGCGAGCATAGTGAAAGCCGAGTCGGTTATTAGTCCTTGAGTTTTAGGTGTAAGAGATCCCTCGTAAACTCGGGATGACAATGGCTCTTGTGTCAGATTTTGTATTATGTGTAACACTTTCGATTATTTATCGTATACTTAAATGTCAGCTTCCAAATATAAAGACAACTCGATTAAAGACTTTTTTACTAAAAATAGCGATAAAACGTTATTTTTAAAGCTAAAAAAATATAAAGATAAACAGGCTTTTGTGGCCGTTTATGACCAGTATCTGACGCCGATCTATCGTTTTGTCTATTTTAAGGTCAATGACATGGCCGAAGCGGAGGATTTGACCTCGCAAGTATTTTTAAAATGTTGGTCTTATATTCAGGACGGTAAAATCACGGATTACGGCACGATCAGAGCCTTTCTTTATAAAGTAGCCAGAAACACGGTAATTGACTATTATCGCCAAAAAACCGAAAATCAGCCCTTGGATGAAGCGGAAAACGTGGCCAGTCCCGAGCAGCTGCCGCCAGAAACAATAGACAACAACTTGTCGGTTGCCTTGATTGTCAGTCAAATCAAGAAGCTAAAAGACGAATACCGCGAAGTCTTGATTTTAAAATTTGTTAATGAGTTATCCACCACCGAGATTGCCGAGATTCTAGGCAAAACCAGAGGCAATATCCGAGTGCTGTTGCATCGAGCGGAAAGAGCGCTCAAAAAGTTGGTTACGGAAGAGGAAAATAAGTCGTTAGTCGTTAGTCGTTAGTCGGAATATTACTATTTGTAGCATTCGCATATACATACATATGGAAAGCAAAGAATTGTTGAAAAACTTAAACTTGCTGAAAGAGATTAAACCCGATCAGGCGTTTGCCGAAAAAAATCGGGGTTTTTTGCTTGCCCAAATCTATAACGGCCAAAAAGAGGAAACGACTTTTGGTTGGTTTCGTTTATTCATGTTGCAAGCCGAGCGTTTGGCTCAACCGACGCCGATTGCCTTGATGATCGTT
>CAIUCZ010000028.1 GCA_903897785.1 Candidatus Falkowiibacteriota bacterium | reverse complement strand
CTAAGCTGACTGGCTTTTCCCTTCGTTGCCTTAAAAATTGATCATATTTTTTGTCTTGCCGTGCCGATGTAAAGTCGGGACGGCGTTTTTTTACTCAAACATAAATAACACGTCATTCCCGCGAACGCGGGAATTTTTTTGTGATCATCTTGAGATTCCCGCCTGCGCGGGAATGACGTGCTATCAAGGACGGTGAAAACAACCGACGTCGCCTTGCTATTTTTTATTTTTTCTAAACGTCGGAATGTATTTGCCGATCTTGCCGCCCATGCTTTTGCCTAGCGCTGTCAGGCGCGCGCGGCGCGTGTATAGCTTGATTTTTTCTTGAGCCCGTTTGGTTTTAACAAATTTTAACCAATCGGTATTCGGACCTTTGCGATTTTTCTCGACAATAATCTCCACTAAATCGCCGCTGCGCAATTCTTGATCCAATTGAGTGATTTTGCCGTTGACCATGGCCTTGGAGCATTTGTCGCCGATATCGGTGTGCACGGCATAAGCAAAATCCACCGGCGTGGCATGCTCGGGCAAATCATAAACATCGCCTTTGGGCGTAAAGACAAAAATGCGATCATGAAAAATATCCAGTTTGACTTGGCGCAAAAAATCCTGGCTGTCTTTGGCGTCTTTTTGAATGTTTAAAATATTTTGCACCCAGTCCGGCTGTTGCGTACCCGTGCTTCCATTCTTTTGTTTATAACTCCAATGCGCGGCAATGCCGTAGCTGGCTTCTTCGTGCATTTGGCGGGTGCGGATTTGAAATTCGGTGGCTTTGCCTTCGGGCCCAAAGACCGTGGTGTGCAAACTGGAATAGCCGTTGGGTTTGGACACGGCAATGTAATCTTTGAAGCGGTTGTAGTTCGGCCGCCATAAGGAATGAATGATGCCCAAAACTTTGTAGCAATCGGCGACCGTCGGCACCACGACGCGCAAAGCAAAGACGTCGTAGATTTCGTCGAATTTGCGATGTTTATTCTCCATTTTTTGCCAAATGCTGTACAAGTGTTTAAACCGGCCGTCGATCTCGGCCGCCACGCCTTCTTCTTTTAATTTTTCCGTTAAAATAGTTTTGACTTTTTGGATGTATTGATTTAATTCGGACTTTTTTTCAATTTCATAGCGATACTCCACTTTTTTGTATTCTTCCGGATGCAAATATTTAAAACAAATATCCTCCATTTGCCACTTCAGGCGCCAGATGCCCAAGAGGCCGGCGATTGGGGCGTAAATTTCCAAAGATTCTTTGGCAATGCGAACGCGTTTGTCCGGCTTGACCCCCTCCAGCGTGCGCAGATTGTGCAAGCGATCGGCAAACTTAATTAAAATCACGCGCAAGTCAGTGGTCATGGCCAGAAACATTTTGCGCATACTCTCGGCATAACGATCGATGCCGCGATATTTTAATTTGCCTAATTTTGTCATGCCATCAACCAGTTCGGCCACTTCCGACCCGAATGTTTGGCGCACTTCGTTGATGTTGTGTTCGGTATCTTCGGGCACGTCATGCAGTAGGCCGGCCATGATTGTCGGCACGTCGGCCTTGATTTGCGCCAGGATGAAGGCGGTGTGCAGGGGGTGTTGGATATAGGGCTCTCCGGTTTTGCGTAATTGATCGCCGTGAGCGGTTTTGGCAAAACTATAAGCCGCCATGATTTTGGCCGTGTCAGCTTTGGGGTCGTTTTCTTTGACTTGATTGATGATTTGCTCAATGGTCATAGATTTGCTTGCCGTAGGATTTTTGTGTTATAATCTTAGGACAAAAGTAGGGGAAAGTCAAAAGTCGAAAAATGGAATCTGGAAGCTGGAATTTGGAATCTGGAAAATTAAAATTTCCATTCTAGCTTCCAGCTTCTAGCCTCCAGCTTCTTTAATTATGAAATTCAAACAACAATTTATTCTCATAATCTTGATAGTTGCCGGTCTCATGATGGCCAATCTATCTTTCGCCCAAACCCCCGGCCTTGATCCTTGGGGCAGCGGCATCAGTTATTCCGGCGTCAACACCGTCGCGCAAACCACCGGCTTGAGCCAAAATGATCCGCGCGTCGTGGCAGTCGGGATTATTCGAGTTTTTTTGGGCTTGCTGGGTTTACTGGCCGTGATTTTGATTATTTATGCCGGATTTGTGTGGATGAACTCCAATGGCGATGAAAAAAAGATTGAGAGCGCCAAGAATATTTTAAAAAATGCGATTATCGGGTTGTTGATTATTTTGTCTTCGTTTGCCATCGCCACTTTTATTCTGCGTTCATTGACCGGCGGAGGCGGAGGCGGCGGCAGTCCATTTTCGCCGATACAACAAGCAAATACCGGCGGTAGCGGCGGTTTGTCGGCTTTGGGCCAGGGGATTGTCCAAACAGTTTATCCGGTGCCGATGCAACAAAAAGTGCCGCGCAACACCTTGATTGTGGTCACCTTTCGTGAACCGCTTGATCCGGCGTCGATTTGCGCCAGCGTGGCCAATGGCAAGTGCGCGGCCGGGTCTTCTTTGCTGACTAACAATATTCAAATTTACGCCATTGATGATGCGACCAAACAGCCGGTCGGCTTGAGCTCGTCCGGCACCGGCAAGATTGCGTTAGCCGCGGCCACCGTCGCTTCAACCGATAATAAAACTTTTGTCATCTCGCCCGCGGCGTATTTGGGTTCGGCCACAGCCGACACTTGGTATCAGGTGAATTTGACGGCTAACCTCAAAAAAGCTGACGGTTCGGCGGCTTTTTCTTTTGGCGGCAATTTTGAATGGCCGTTTCAAGTCTCGTCGCTTTTGGACTTGACGCCGCCACAGGTCTTGCCATCGGACCAGGGTGGAATTTTCCCGTCGGTGGATAACGTGCAAGATTTATCCGGCACCACGGCCGCGGCCAAGGCGGCGACCGGGCAAATTCAATTTGTTGCCACGCCGCGCGTGCAAGTCAACGAATCAATCAAGGTCAGTATCAAAGCCGGCCAAACGAAAGCCTCGGTTGCCGGCACTAATTCTTGCGCCGACGGCAGTTTGACGGTGGCCATCGGCAATGACAATGTCGCGGCCGACGTCAGTTATACGCAAGCCGGGCTGGTTAGCCCGCAACAAGGCCAAATCGTGAATAATCAATTACTGCTCGGTTCATGCAATTTGACTTTAAATATCGACAGCGGCCATCAAGCCGGCGATGCTTGGCAAATCGATATCGTCTCGGCTAAATCGGCCGATACCTTGACCATCGGTGCGCAAGTTTATACTTTTGTCGCGTCCGGCTCGGTGGTGCAGGCCAATCAACTCAAGAGTGATTTATCAAATATTGAAACCGCCATCAGCGGCTTGGTTTCGGCTAACTTGTCCGGCAAGGTTTTAACGTTGACGGCAATGACGCGCGGGATTGCCGGCAATAATATCGACATCGAAACCAGCGGCAGTTATGCCAAACTGACGCCAATGAGCGGCGGCAGTGACCAAACCGTGGTCATGACGGTTAAAGATAAACCGGATCAACCAAAAAACGCCATCATCCAAATTAATTTTGACAAGCCGGTCAACCCGATCACTTTGGCCGGAACCAGCGCCGATGTGGCCACGGCGATTCGCGTCTTGGGCAGCGGCGGTAAAGCGATTGCCGGTCAGTTTATCGTTTCCAACGAATATAAAACCGTGGAATTTTTGCCGGACAATCAGTGCGGCGTTAATGCTTGCGGGGCGCCGGTTTATTGCTTGCCGGAAAATAGCAATATCAAAGTTGAACTGTCAGCCGCCGGCCTGGCCGATTGCGGGACGGACAATTGCGCGGCGCGCAGCCCGTATACCGATTGCGTGGGCAAAATTTGCCAGACGGCCACCGGCATTAATTATCCGGCATCAAGCCAACCGCTGACCGGGGTGGCGGATATGGCCGGCAATTCTTTGGATGGCAATCGGGACGGTGAGGCCCAAGGCCCGGCGTCGTATTATAATGAGAATAGTTCAGCCGGAGCAGGTGATAATTACAGCTGGAGTTTTTGGACATCTGATCACACTGATTTGTCCGCGCCGACGATTATCAGCAAGAGCACGGCCAATCTGGGCAATGGCCTGGCCGATCCGATCAACATTACTTTTTCCAAGTTGATGATGGCCGCCAGTTTGACTTCCGGCCAGGTTAATTTGTTTGACGGGCAAAGCACGACGACGCATCAACTGTTAAATATCTGGGCCAAAGATAACAGCCCGGTCGGTTATTGGGTGACCTCGGCGATTGATCAAAGCGTCAAACTGGACCGCACGATTGCTTCGCTCAATCATTCGTTGTTTGCCGACGGGGCGATTTATCGAGCGCAAGCCGGATCGGGTGTCAAAGATATTTATCAAAATTGTTTCAAGCCGTGCGCGGCCGGGGATTGCGCGGCGACGCCGGATAAACCGAGTTGCTGTAATGGGACGCCTACTGCCGGTGGTTCATGTCAGTAAGAAAATGGAATTTGGAATTTAGAATTTGGAATTTGGAAGAATGCAAAATTTAAAA
Source organism: Candidatus Falkowiibacteriota bacterium (assembly GCA_903897785.1). Taxonomy (GTDB): domain Bacteria; phylum Patescibacteriota; class Patescibacteriia; order Patescibacteriales; family Patescibacteriaceae; genus CAIUCZ01. Next base: position 18,130 of record CAIUCZ010000028.1, on the reverse strand, counting down.
TTATCCGCAAAATAAGGGAAGTGGTCATACCGGCGTATGCCGGTATCCAGACTGTTTTGTAATTATAAATAATAAGCAATTGTATTTTTTGTTTTATGTTCAATATTTATCAACGCTCTCGTCGCAGTTTAAGGCAACGCCCATTTATTAAAACAATTAATTCTGGTTCCCGGCATACGCCGGGATGACAACGAGAGTTTTTTAGATAAAATTTAGATTTATGCTCAAGAAAATAGTTTTTAGCTTCATCTTTGCTCTCGGCTTATTCGCCGGCGTTTTTGCTTACGCCCAAACGCCGGATGTCTATGGCAACGGCGTGTCATATAACGGCGCCAACACGATCTCCGGCGGCACCGGTTTGACGACCAAAGATCCGCGAGCGGTGGCGGTCGGAATTGTCCGGGTGGTGCTGGGATTTTTGGGTTTGATTGCCGTGGTGATTGTTTTGTATGGCGGCTGGCTATATCTGACCTCCAACGGCGATGAAAAAAAGATCGAACTGGCCAAAAAATTACTGATCAACGGCTTAATCGGCTTGGCCATCGCTCTGGCTTCGTTTGGTATCGCCACCTTTATTTTAAACAGTTTAACCAACGCCACCAGCTCGTCTCGCAATGGGGACGGCACCAGCTGCAGTCCGGCTTGTTCGGGCGGCGCGCCTTATTGCTGTAACAGTTATTGCAGTGCCAATCCTTGCTCGGGCAACGGCTTGGGTAACGGCGGCGGTTCCGGTACCGGGTTTGGCATTAGTAATACCGTGCCGCAAAATAATCAAACCAATGTCGCGCGCAACACTGTCTTGGAAATAGATTTTAATAAAACAATCGATCCGACGTCGGTGACCGCCAATAATAATTTTGTCGTGCAGCAAAACATTGCCGGCCAATTGACGACAGTCGACGGCTTGTTAAATATCGGCGGTTCGGCAATCAAGTTCCAACCGCGCGCGGTCTGTGTGTCTGATTCGACTAAAAATTGTTGGACGGCCAATGCTAATTTTGTGGTCAAACTGACCGGCGGCATCGGCGGCGTGCAAAGCCAAGATAAAACACCGCTTTCCTGCACGGGCGGAACTTGCAGTTTGAGCTTTTCGGTCGGCACGCAAATTACGGCTTCGGCGCCGCTGGCGATTATGGCGGTCAGTCCGCAAGGCGGTTTTTGCTCCAATGACAATAATAAATTTTGTCAAGCAGACGGCGATTGCGGCAGCGGCAATATCTGTAATACTACTGTTTCCAACGGGGCGACGGGCAATTTGGTGACGATTAACGGCAGCGGCTTTGGCTCGATGCCCGGCACTGTTTTATTCGGACAGTTGGCTGCGCCTTTGGCTAACGACGCGGCAATGGGCAATCCGAATTGCGGTTTGACCGTGTGGACGGATAATCAAATTATCGCCGTCGTGCCGACAGGCGCCAAAAACGGCCCGATCACTGTCGAGACGGCTAACAATTTGGCCAGTACAACCAGTAATTTTCCGTTGACAATCAATACTATTGATCGGCCGGGCTTGTGCAAACTTGATCCGGCGCATGGCAAAACCGGCCAAACCGTGGATTTTGTCGGCGTCAAACTGGCCAACGGCCAGGCTTATTTTGGCAACAGCGCCAATCATATCAGCGCCATCTCGCAATTTGCCGCAGAGCAAAACGGCGAAGCCAATGTGCCAAATTTGGTGTTGGGCCAGACCTCGGCCTTTTTAACCAGAAACGCCGTGCCCAGTAATTTTTTATATTTTACCAAAGATCAGGACGCGGCGGCCGGCCCGACCATTACTTCCGTCAGTCCGTTGTCCGGCCCGATTGGCGCTTATATCACTTTGCGCGGCAGCGGGTTTGGCTCGATGAAAGGTCAGAGTAATGTTTATTTTGGCGCGAGCACCAGCAGCCCCTTGGCTGATTATAATTTTCCGGCCGCTTGCGCCAACGCGCTGTGGAGTGATAATCAAATTATCGTCAAGGTGCCGGCCGGAGCGGCGCTAGGCGCAACTTCGCTGATTTTGCAAATCAACGGCCAGACAATTGTCGCGCCTGGAAAATTTACGGTTAACCAAGCGCAGTTGGCACCGAGCTTGTGCCGCTTGGATCCGTCGACAGCCCAACCGAGCAGTGCCGTCAACCTCTATGGCGAGCATTTTGGCGGTGATGCCAAGGCTTTGGGAATTTTATTTAATAAAAACGTGATGCAACAAACCGGTTTGGTTTTAACAACCGACGGTGGCGGCCAAAAGATAAGCGCGACGATTCCGACCGGCGTCATCAGCGGTCCGGTGGCGGTCGTTAGCCAACAATTATCCGGCAACAGTTTAAATCTAATCGTCGGCATTTGCGCGGCCAACGTTGATTGCGGCGGCGGCAGTAACACCTGCTGTCCGGCCGGCAGTCCAAAAGCCGGCAAATGTTCGGCCACGCCGGGCGGTTGTTATGGCTCGTCGGCTAATTGTGTTTATGAATGGGAATTTTCCACGGCCAGCAATAATTTGCATTGCGCCAAAGATCAAGAATCCTGCGGCACGGTCTGTTGCGCGGTCGGCGCTTGCGAGGATAAACAAAATAGTAAATGTAAAAATTGTTCGGCCGGTAAGAATCAATGCGGCAATGGCGATTGCTGTGCAGCCAAGTGCAATGATCAAACCACGCCGTCGTCTTGCTCGATTAATGCTTGCTCCGGTTACGGCGCCAACCAATGTTTTGAAACTTATAGCTGTCCCAATTCGCCGGGCCAATGCTCGCCATATAACCCGGCAACCGGTCAAACTGTCATTACCGGCGCTTGCGATTATTCTTGCAATTCGGCCGACGGCTGTGCCAATGGCGTTTGCGCTTACAACGGCAGTTTGAACGGCTGTACCATGAATAATAAAACTTGTAGTTTTCCTAGCGCCGCGCTGAAAGACAGCCACGGTGCGTCAATCGCCGAGACCGGTTATTGTCAGCAATATCAAGGCGCTTATGTTTGGCAAATTATGCGCACCACCACTTGCCCGGACGGCTGGGTCAGAAGTTTGAATAATCAATGTGTTGATCAAACCATCGGCCAGAATCCTGCTTGCCAAGTTTGCGCGGCGCCGTTTACCTGCACCAACGACAACAACACCGGCTACTGCGTCTCGGCGAGCACGGTTTGTCCGACCGGCACAACTTGCGGCGCTGACAACAAATGCACTAAAAAAGATCAAGCGCGCTGTGATTGCTGTTGTGAAAAAGCCAAAGCCAACCAAGATTGTTGCGCGCCTCTGACCTGTGCCGGCAGTTGCGGTTCGCAAACCGATGCCAACAACAGCAAACTTGGTTTATGTTCCGGTTGCGCGGCTGTCGGCACGACACAAACCGATCATGACGCGGCGTGCAATTGCACCGGCCATAATGGCAAGTTCTGCGACGCCAGTGTTTCGGGCGGTGTTTGCCGCGATTGCGGTTCGATTGACGCGCCGGCCGAATGTACCAAACACGGCGCTTGTTGTGTTGACGCCAACAAAAATAACGCTTGCGTTGGCGGCACGGATTATACGACCGAAACGGGGATTAATTATTGCGCTTATTACAACTGCACCGGCGGTCAATGCGATTCACGCAAATTCAAACTCGGCGCTTACAACGACCCGGTGGCTTGCCAAAAAGATTGCCCGACCTCGGCCGCGTCCTGTAACAAAAATTCACTGGGCGGCGTGTGTAATCCGGACAACAGCCGCTGTGCGCAGGGCCAGATTTGCGATTCGGCCAGCTGTACTTGCCATAGCAATAATTTATTGGCCGGCGTGTCGTGTTTGAACAAAGAGGAAAACAGCTGTTCGATGATTTGCGGTTCGCCTTATGGTTGTATCGGCCAATCCGGCTGCACCGGTCCCGGTTGTGCCGGCAGTGACGCCACTACTTGCCGTTGCTGTTGCAATCCGAACGCCGCTAACGATACCTGCAAAAATATTAACACTGTTTTAAAATGCGCGGCCAACAAAACGCCTTGTTCCGGCGGCCAGCGCGGTTTATGTTGCGGCTGTTCGAGCGACAATCAATGCGGGGCCGCCACTTTGACCGGCTGCGGCAATGATACTTGCTGCCGCGCCCGGCCCAATGTCTTGCCGGCGACCGTACCCTCGACCAACCAAACGGCGGTTTGCCGCAATACGGCTATCGAGGCGACGTTTGACACGGCTATGGATGGCACGACTTTGAATAATGGTAATATTTTATTGATCGGTGATTACGGTGCCAACGCTTGTCCGGCAGGGGCCGCACCTTTGGCTTTGAATTATCAACCGCCGCGTTCGCTGGTGGAACGCTGGTGGCGGCAATTGCAGGCATGGTTGTCGGCGGTGGTGCCGGCGATTCGACCGACTATGGCCGGTAGCAGTAATTATTGTTTGATGCCGACGGCTGTGGCTAGCTTAATCGCCAATAATCAAACCAAGCTGGCAATTGAATTGAACCAAGCGCTGGACGCCGGCATTAAATATTTTGTCGTTATCAAAGGCGATACCAACCTTGACAGCAAAAACGGCGTCAAGAGCACTTTTTTCATCGGTTTGAACGGCGCCAATTTTTCCGGTCTGGCGGATTTTAACGGCACGGTTTATGCGCACGCCCAAGCTTGGTCGTTTGTCACCGGCAATAAAATTTGCGCGGTGAACAAAGTAATCGTCAACCCGTCCAGCTATTTATTCCAGCAAGCCGGAGCCAGTTCCGGCTTTACGGCCGAGGCGCTGGACGATTTGGGCAATCCGGTGCAATCGATTGCCAATGTTTACGCTTGGGCCTGGCATTGGACGTCGGACAATAACAACATCGCCACCGTCAGCGACAGCAATAGTGATCAGCAGACGGTCACGGCCGGCGACAAAAAAGACGCCGACACAACGGTGCGCGCTCGCGCCACCATCATGGCCGATTTGGTTAACAAAACTTCTACGGCCGGGCAAATCGAGGAAGGCCAAGCCAACATCAGACTATTTTTCTGTCAAAATCCGTGGCCGCCGGTGTATAATCCGACCGATTGGCCGTCGACTTGGCTGGATCAGCCGAATAATTGCTTGGTCAACACCGGCAATTGCGTGGATAACAAATTTCAGTTTTATTATTGCCGCGACAAAGGCCAGCCTGGCATCAATGATGATTTGGCATCGCTCATCAGTCATGAAGCGGTAATCTATGGCCAATCAAACACCCGCCAGCCGTATCCGGTGCTGAAAGATTTTTATTTTTTCCGCGAGCAAAAACCGGCCATCATCACCAATGTCCATGCGGTGGATAACAAGACGGGCAACAAGATTACTTTGAGCTGGGATAAAAACGGCGATGCCAAGTATTATAAAATTTATTATGGCGCCGCCGCCGGCCAATACGATCAGCTGATGCAAGTGACCGGCGTCAATTCCACGGTGATTAGCGGTTTGCAAAACAATGTGCCAGATTATTTTGTGGTGTCGATGTATTCTTCCAGCCAAGCCGAGGACAGTCCGTTCTCGGCCGAAGTGTCAGCCACACCGTCGGATCAAACCCCGCCGGCCGCGCCGACCAATGCCCTGGCCAAGGTCAGCGGATCCAATATTGTGTTGACTTGGGCGGCCAACACCGATGATGCGACGAGCTATCTGGTGGAATATGGTCCGACCCAAAATTACGCGGTGATCAAGAATGTCGGCAACGTGATTACTTATACCATCGGCGGCTTGGCCAATGTCAACACGCAAACCTGGTATTTGGCCGTGTCGGCCGTTGACGCGTATAATAATCAAAGTGCGGCGACAACCAGAGTTTGTCGGAGCGGAGTGTGTGCGTCGAAGTAAAAGGCATTGTCATCCCGGCGTATGCCGGGATCCAGATTAATTTCGAATGATTTTTTCTATGGATATTTATAGTTTTATTAGAAAAAAGCCTAAGTTTTATGCTAAATTTTTTCGCTACTGGCTTCTCGCAAGTTGTTTGATTTTTGTATTTATAAGCTATAGGTATCCAAAAGAAGAAACAGCTTTTTTGCATCCCGACTCATTATTGGGCATAGTGGCCCTTATTTATTTGGTATCGTTGGCTTTGCTGTCGGCTATTTCTGGTTTTATTTATCATCGCGGCGTAAACCAAAAAAAATTAGCAACTCTGCGGGCAACAGAAAAAATGTCGACAGCGTCGGCAAAGCCGGCCAATCAAAGAGCTGAAAAAATACTCATAGCGTTGTATATAACACCGGTTGTGTTGGCATGCATGCTTGGCGAGCTTTATTACCCCACCACGGAAGATCTTATCTCCAGAAATAGTCCCACATTTCAGATTCTAACTTGGTGTTTGATTGTTGCCATTATTGTTAGTGGCATAATTTTATCAATTGTTGCAAAAAAATATAGCAAAGAATACAGGCAAGCACAAATAAAAATATTGAATTTACAAGTTGAACAGAAATGGACAAAGGGCGCAACCGTTCTGGTGATAGTTGGCTTGATTATTGTTATCTTGGGCTTTGTATTCATTTATTTATCACGATAATCATCTTGTTTTGCAGATAAGTAGGTTTTAGCTTTGTCTTTGATCCCGGCATGCGCCGGGATGACCAAGCCGCGAAGTTGGCGGTGAAAATAATTTACGTCTTTTTTATTTTTGTGCTATAATAAATCTTGAAAGTTTAAAATGCAAATCTCAAAATGAAAAATGACAATGCAAAGTTTAAAATAACTTTAATAGATGGACATTTTTCATTTTAAATTGTCATTTTTAATTTTGAGATTTTAACTTTTAACTTTTTTTAAAGTTTAAAATACATGTTCGATGACGTTCCTCAATCCACCCCACCGCAACGCCCGGCGCAAGATATGTTCGCCCCGACCGCTCCGGCCGGCGGTTTGCCTTTGCGTCCGCTGGCCGCTCCGCCGACAATGCCGCCGGATCAAATGAACACTATGCCGCAGGCCGGCGGGTTTAATAAAAAATATTTATTAATCGGCGGCGGTTCATTGGTCGGGTTAATTATTATTTTGCTTGTCGTTTACAGTCTATTAACCAATATCCAACAGCCGGCCAGCGTCGCTAACTTGCCAGCGGTCAGTCAACCGATAAACAATCCTGTCAGCCCGGTGGTCAGCCAGCCGGCAGTCAATGTCGTTAGCAGTAGCGTGACAATGGCCAGCGACACGCCGACAATAACGCCGCCGGCGACAACAACGCCGAGCGTGACGCTTGATTCTGATAACGACGGTTTGACCGACGCACAAGAAATGATTTATGGCGCAGATCAAAACAATCCGGATACGGACGGCGACGGTTATCAAGACGGATTGGAAGTCAACAGCGGTTATAATCCAATGGGTGCGGGTAAATTAAAATAATTTTTATGTTTGGCGAAAAAAAACAATCAATCAATAAAGCCAGCGGCGAAACAGAATTAAAACCGGGCGACGCCCCGGTGCCGACTCCGGCCGGAGTCAAACAGCCGATGGCACCGGAAGACACCAGTATTTATTTTATGCCGGACAGTTTTCAGGCGCAAAAATATGAAACTCATTATGCCCACCGCAAGCAGGGCAAGCTGATTGTTATCCTCGGCTTGGTTTTGTTGGCGGTTTTGGCGGCGGCAGCTTATATTGTCTTTTTCGATCCTTCATTATTAAACGGCGGCAGTAATGTCGTGCCGTTGCCTACGCCCAATCCCAACCCCAACGACATTGTCGTTACCAGCTCAACACCCGTTCCCGCTCCGGCCACCAGCACTGTCGCCACCAGTTCCGCAATTGTGGTGGCTTTGGGGCCGAAAGATACTTATATAAAATACAAAAATAAGATTGCTTCGTCGACCAATGAAACGGAAGTGCTGGTGATTATCAAGAGCATGGGCACGCCCGATCGCGTTGCTTTGGCCAAAAAAACGGTTGACAATTTTTCCAAAATGACCGCCACGGCGCAGCAAAAATATTGGGATTTGTCCGGCGAACCGTTTCATCCGCTGCAAGGCAACGAAATTATTAAAGAAAATATTGACGGCAGCAGCGCTACGGTGACTATTACTTATCCCGACCGAACGGGCGGCGGGCAAGTCGGTTTATTATTGATGGACGGCGTCTGGAAAGTTAACGCCGAAACCTGGACAGGTAAAAAAATTGTTACGCAACGCTCCAACGGCGCGGACAGTGATAGCGACGGCTTGACCGATGCCGAAGAAACGGCCGTCGGCTCCGATCCGCAAAAAGCGGATACGGACGGCGACAGTCATTTGGACGGGACGGAAGTGGCCAACGGCTACAATCCGATCGGCGCAGGCAAATTGATTAGCGATCAAAATATTACCACTTATATTAATGACAGCTTTGGCTACAGCTGTTTATATCCCGATGCTTGGACCAAGACAGTCGGTGCCAACAACGCCAGCGTCAAGTTTTCCACTGATGATGGCCAGGCTATCACGATCACAATTGCGGCCAACACCAAGCACTTGTCAGCCGCCGTTGCGGCGGCCAGCGCCTGGAACGTGGCGCAGGTGCCGGCCAGCCAGCAATTCAACTCCGGCAGTACTTCATATGCGATTTCTTCCGACGGCCTGACGGCTTATCTGACCGACAAGGCGCAAAAATATCTTATCACTTTTACTTATAATTTGGGCGATAGTAATATCGTTAATTACAAAACTATTTTTAGGTCAATCGTTGTGACATCAGTTTTTGGGAAATAGGTTGGCAGTTAAAAGTTATAAAGTTATAAAGTTATAAAGTTATAAAGTTATAAAGTTATAAAGTTATAAAGTTATAAAGTTACTTTAACTTTATGTTGGCGGTGTAAATAGCAAGAAAGAAAATGATTTTGTCAAGCGTGAAGAACAATATGAACCGAAAACTGAAAACTGAAAACCTGTTACCAAAAGTAGACGTTTGCAATTTGACAAGGAGTCGCATTGAGTTGTCTTTGATAAAGAATGTTGTTGATAAGTTTTTGCGAACAAAAAAATTGTCCAGCGCGGTGGAAGTTGTGTTGATTGGCGATCAGCGCATGCGCGCCCTGAACAAACATTATCGCCGAAAAGACAAAGTGACGGATGTGTTATCTTTTGCCGAGAATGACAGCTTTTTTAAAGACAAAAATTTTTTGGGTCAGATTATTATTGATTGGCAACAGATTAAGCGCCAAGCCAAAAAATTTGGCCATAGTTCGCGCCAAGAATTAATTTTTATTATTGTGCACGGTCTCTTGCATTTGGTCGGTTATGATGATAAAACGGACGGGCAGGCCAGGGTGATGGCCCGATTGGGCCAAACTTTTATTGATAAATACTTATGATGGTAAAAAGATTGTTCAAAAGTTTTTTTTATGCCGGGCGAGGCTTGGCCAAAGTCTGGCGGGATGAGCAAAATTTTCGCTTGGAAACGGTAGCGGCGGCGATTGTCGTCGGCGCCGGAATTTTTTGGCACATTCGGGCGCGCGATTGGGCGCTTTTGTTTGCTATGATTTCTTTGGTTTTGCTTTGCGAGATTGCCAACAGTGCAGCCGAAATTATGAGCGATGTCTTGAAGCCGCGGATGAACCATTATGTCGGGCAGATTAAGGATTTGATGGCGGCGGCGGTTTTGCTGGCTTCGATCACGGCGCTGGCGGTCGGCTTGGCGATTTTTTGGCCTTATTGGTTTGGCAATGTTTAAAAATTTTGCTATAATTTAAATATAGTAAAAATTTGCTATTTTTTGCCCAGATGTTGTCAGGCTGCGCAAAATGATTTTCACCGTAGGAATCTACGGCTCAAACCATTTTGTTTGCCTTCCTAATCTGGACAAAAAATATCTAAATTTTGTTGTTATCTTTGTTTAAAAATATTCACGCCCTGCCGTAGTCTCCCGAAGGGGACTGCGGCAGTCAGAAATATTCAATTTATGAAAGATTTTATCATTGCCGGCCTAGATATCGGCTCGACTGACATTCGCTTGGTCGTGGGGCAAAAAGTAACCACCGATTTTGGCGGCCAGCTGCAGATTATCGGCGCGGTCAGCGTGCCGGCCCAAGGCATTAGCAAAGGCGTGGTCACCAGCATCGAAGAAGCGACCAGCGCGATTTCCGCCTGCTTGGAAAAAGCCGAGCGCTTGATTGGCGTGCAAGTCGGTAATGTTTGGGTGGCCTTGAACGGCGCCAGTTTGAAATGCGAGCGCTCCAAGGGCGTGGTGGCGGTCAGCCGCTCGGACAGCGAAATTAACCAAGAAGATGTCAGCCGGGCGCTGGAAGCGGCCCAGGCTTTGTCCGTGCCGCCGAATTTTCAAATTTTGCATGTCGTGCCGGTCAAATTTACGGTTGATAATCAAGAAGAAGTCAAAAGCCCGATCGGCATGACCGGGATTCGTTTGGAAGTGGAAACTTTAATCATCCAGCATTTGTCCAGCCAGATTAAAAACTTAACCAAAGCGATTTTTAACGCGCGCTTGCAGATCGAGGACTTGGTTTTTTCGCCGCTGGCGGCCGCTTCTTTGGTTTTAACGCCCAAGCAAAAAGAATTGGGCACGGTCTTGATTAATATCGGCGCCTCAACCATCAGCTTAGCCGTGTTTGAAGAAGGCGAGTTATTGCATACGGCGGTCATTCCGGTCGGTTCCAATCATATCACGGCCGATATCGCCATCGGACTGAGGTGCTCAATCGATTTGGCCGAGCGCATCAAGTTGCGTTATGGCAGCGCCCTGCCGGGCCAGTTTAATAAAAAAGACGAAATTGATATCAGCGATTTATTATCCGAAGAGGAAATCGGATCAGAGGCGTCGGTAATCTCCAGCAAGTATTTATCAGAAATTATTGAAGCACGCGTCGAAGAATTTTTTACCAAGATCGATGCCGAGTTGAAAAAGGTTAATCGTTCGGCCATGTTGCCGGCCGGTGCGGTCTTGATCGGCGGCGGCGCCAAACTGGCCGACCTGGTGGAAGTGGCCAAAGAAAAATTGCGCTTGCCCGTCACCTTGGGCTCCAACAAAACGATCGCCACGGCGATTGATAAAGTCAATGATCTGGAATACTTGACCGCTTTGGGTTTGCTGACGTGGGCGGAACAAGTGAGCCGCCATGCCGAAGTTGATAAGAAAACCTCGCCCTTGAAAATGTTCGGCAATCTTTTTGGCAAAGCCAAAGGCTTGCTCGGTTCACTGAAGCCCTAAATTTTTTCTAAAATTTCATGAAAAAGGTTTTGAAAAAATCAGCGCCAAAAGCGCGCAAGAAGATCAGCCGAACAATGATTGCTCTGCTGGTGATTTTGTTGTTGCTGATTATTGCGATTATTTTTGCCGGCTTAACCAAGACCGGGGTAATTAGTAACTGCTTTGGTATAGAAATGCTGTGTCCGAATAATGCAGGGCTAATGCAAAATCAGCCGGATGTCGGTTGGCAGATTCCAGTTTCTTCGAGTACTGTGCCGAATAACAATTCTGACAATCCGGGTGGTCTAGAGGCTTGGAAGCCGGTAATTTATTTATATCCAGCTACTACGCAGGATGTTAAAGTCGAATTAAAGTTGCAAGGCGATATCACGGCCGCTTATCCTGATTATGATAATAAAATTGACGGCTGGGACGTCACCGCTTTTTCCGATGGCAAAATTATTAATCACCAGGACCAAAAAGAATACAGCTATTTATTTTGGGAAGGGCAAACCACCGTGCCGACTAATTATGATTTGTCGAGCGGCTTTGTCGTTGCCGGCAAAGACACTAAACAATTTTTGCAAACGACTTTGGCGCAAATCGGTTTGCTGCCCAAAGAGTATAATGAATTTATTGTTTATTGGTACCCCAAGATGAAAGATAATCAATATAATTTAGTCCATTTTGCCGGAGATGAATATACCAAAACCGCGCCTTTGACTATTACACCGACGCCGGAGGCGATGTTGCGGGTGTTTATGGTCACAAAACCGTTAACAACGGCTATCGCTATCAAGCCACAAACCTTTACACCTTTTGTCAGAACTGGTTTTACTGTGGTTGAATGGGGTGGCACGCAATTGGCTAAATAACTTTAAACCTGGACATAACTTTCTGATTATGTCGCAAATAAGAGGAAAACATTAAGATTAAGCACTGAACACTGATATTGTTCAGTGTTTTTGTTGACGGGCTATTGATTAAATTAAACATAAGCTTTATACTTAAGACATTGAACACAGATTTTAATTACTACAAATACAAATCACCCAAATATACAAATAATGCTGAAAATTTAGAAATTCGTGGATTTGCATATTTGTAACAATTTGTATTTGTAGTAGTTATAAAAATATTAGTCGTAATAAATAACCGTATGGCCGAAGTAAAACCAATCCTCGAGACTTTTGCCAAAATTAAAGTGGTGGGCGTGGGCGGCTCCGGCGGCAGCGCGCTTAACCGCATGATTGACAGCGGCATCAAAGGCGTGGAATTTATCGCCGTCAACACTGATGTGCAAGCGTTGCATTACAACAAATCAGCCAAAAAAATTCACATTGGCAAATCAATCACTCGCGGTTTGGGCGCCGGCATGAATCCGGATTTGGGCCGGCAGTCGGCCGAAGAATCGCAAAACGATATTCGCGATGCGCTCAAAGACGCGGACATGGTGTTTGTTACTTGCGGTTTGGGCGGCGGCACGGGTACCGGCGCGGCGCCGGTGGTGGCCGAGTTGGCCCGCGACTTGGGCGCTTTGACAGTGGCCGTGGTGACCAAGCCTTTTTCTTTTGAAGGCCAACAGCGCAAAAATATTGCCGAACGCGGCTTGGCCGAGCTGGCCGACAAGGTCGATACAATTATCACTATTCCGAACGATAAGATTTTACAAGCGATCGATAAGAAGACTTCCATTCTTGACGCCTTTTTGGTGGTGGATGAAATCTTGCGCCAAGGCGTGCAAGGCATTTCCGAATTGATTACCATTCCCGGCTTGATTAATGTCGACTTTGCCGATGTTAAAGCGGTCATGTCCAACGCCGGCAGTGCCTTGATGGGCATCGGCCAAGCGTCGGGCGAAAACAAAGCGATCGAAGCGGCCAAGATTGCTATCAACTCGCCGCTGTTGGAAATGTCCATCGACGGCGCGCGCGGCATTCTGTTTACCATTGTCGGCGGTCCGACTTTGTCCATGCACGAAGTCAACGAAGCGGCCAAGATTATTACTTCTTCGGCCGATGAAGATGCCAAGATTATTTTTGGCGCCGTGATTGATCAAAAATTCAAAGACGATATCAAAATTACCGTAGTGGCCACCGGTTTTAATGTGCGCACCGTCGGCATTCCGTCGCCGTCCGGTTTTGGTGTCGGCTTGGAACGCACTTATATTCCGTCGACCCCGACCCCCAAACCTATGCCGTCGTATGACGATAATACGAATGAGGCGCGGCCGAAAATTGATTTTAATGCCAAGCCAAAATCTTTTGGCGATGCTCCTGCTCAGCCGATTATCAAAGTGCAAGAGCAGCCGGCCGTAAAAAAACCGGTGGTGGCCGATGACGAGGAGGATGAATCGATTCCGGCGTTTATTCGGAAGAAAATGATGTAGAGATTGTAGATTTAGTTTAGCCGCCTGCTCGGGCGGCTTTTTTAATCAAACCAAAGTGGTATAATATAAATATCAATAAGCTAAAATATTTTTTATGTTTTTTCGAAAAAATAATCGCGGCAATAATACTGATCAAACAGGTGAAATAAAATTAAAAGATTACGAAAAAATTTGGACTAAGTTTTGTTTTCTTGATGAGAGCGGCGATCTTAACCCAAAAGCCGCGCCATTTTTTACGGTCGGTTTAATTAAATGCAGCCAACCGTATTATTTGTACAGCAAACTTAATTACGAAAGAAATAAAAGAAATTTTCATGATGAAATGAAGTTTAATAAGCTGTCAAAAAATAATATAGATTTTGAAAAATTTGCCATCGATGCTTTTATGGCGACACATAGCGTTTGGGTTTATTCTTATACGATTGACAAGGAAGGCGGATATTTTCAGAGAGAATTTGATGGTAATCCATGGAATGCCTATGAATGTATTTCTATCCGTTTAGCCGAATCGGCTTTATCAGCAAATGAAATTTTGATGCTTTTGGCCGATCATATTACGACGCCAAAGGATGTTTGTTATGAAGTCAACGTGAAAAATAAGATCAACAAGAAAGCCAATCGGCTGGCCATGGCCGGAGTCTGTCGTTTTGATTCAAAAGGTAATGATTTGATTCAGGTTGTGGATTTATTTATTGGAGCGATTAATTATGACTTAAAGATGGCCACCGGTATTGTGGCCAAGGGGGATAAATATAAAAAAGAGTTCGTGTACTATGTTAAAGAAAAGTTGGGTGTTGTCGATTTTACTAATGGGTTTAGAGACAAAAAATTTAACATTTTTGTTGATCAAGATTTAAAACGCAGACTATCGTAAACAAAAAAAGCCACCGTCCTAACGGTCGGCGCCTTTTTTTAAATACCTTGATTTAAGTATATTCTATTGTATTTATATTGTCAACAGAATCTAATAAGAATCGAATAAGGCGCGAAGTGGTGACAAATTGTCACCGCTTGGCAACTTCAAAATTCAAGGTACAGAGTTATCCCCAGCCTAAAATAATTTTCTAAAATAGAAATCGAAAAACAGCGGTCAAAGCGTTTAAATAGTATGCTTTGACCGCTTTTTTGTTTTGGACTATAATAGGAGAATTACAATATCTAGTATTAGATTGTAGTAGCAAATACTATATCTAGTTAAAAAATAAAAATTCGTTTTGGTCAAATGTGCTAATTTGGCAGTCGTTTTGCGCGGTAAAATTAAATCATTGAAATGGATTCCGGCATGCGCCGGAATGACAAAAGGAAATATGAAATGTCCGATTTGCTACCATCAAGATACTAAAGTCATTGATTCGCGCGTGGCGACCGACGGTTTGTCGATCCGCCGCCGGCGTGAATGTTTGAAATGTAATTTCCGTTTTTCCACTTACGAAGAAATGGAAATTTTAGATTTGACGATCATCAAACGCGACGGACACAAAGAAATCTATTCCCGAGAAAAAGTCAGCCGCGGTTTGCGCCGAGCCTTGGAAAAACGGCCGTTAGCCGAAGAGAGCTTTCGCAAGTTGATCGGTTTGATTGAACGCGATTTGCAGGCCTTGCGTAAAGAAGAAGTGGGCTCGGATCAGCTGGGTGAAATTGTTTTGAAGCGATTAAAAGAAGTCGATCAAGTGGCTTATATCCGTTTTGCTTCGGTCTATCAGTCATTTGCCGATGTTAATGATTTTCAGCAGGCGTTGAGCAAGATGGCAGAAAAATCGTGAGTCATAAGTCGTTAGTCATTAGTCCTTTGTGACTAACGACTAGCAACTAACGACTTGCTATAAATTCATATTTTTTATTTTTAAATATAATCCCCATGCAAACCAAACTCATCACCAAGTTGTGCAAGCGGTCCGGCGAAATTGTCGATTTTGATCCGGCCAAAATTACCAAAGCGATTATGGGTGCGATGCGCGGCATCGATCAAGTTGATGAAGCGTTGGCGCAAAAAATGACCGACGAGGTGCTGGATCAGCTGGCCAAGAAATTTCACGAGCGCAGCATTCCGGCCGTGGAAGAACTACAAGACATTGTCGAGGGTGTGATCATCGGGTTTCGCCAGATTGAATTGGCCAAGGCCTACATTTTATATCGCGATCAGCACGCACGCTTGCGCGATATGAAAAAATTAATCAACTCCGACGAGTTGATGGACGACTATCTCAATCAAAATGATTGGCGCGTCAAAGAAAATTCCAACATGAGCTACAGCCTGCAAGGGCTGAATAATCATTTGGCGTCGGTCATCTCCTCATCATACTGGTTGAACAAAATTTATCCGGCCAATGTGCGCGAGGCGCATGCCAATGGCGACTTGCATTTGCATGATTTGCAATTGCTGGCCACTTATTGCGCCGGCTGGGATTTGCAAGATTTGCTGACGCGCGGTTTTCGCGGCGTTTCCGGCAAAGTGGAGTCCGGCCCGGCCAAACATTTTCGTTCGGCCTTGGGGCAGATTGTTAATTTTTTCTACACCTTGCAGGGCGAATGCGCCGGGGCGCAAGCCTTTGCCAATTTTGATACGTATTTGGCGCCATTCATCCGCTATGATCATCTGACCTATAACGACGTCAAGCAAGCTTTGCAAGAATTTATTTTTAATATCAACGTGCCGACGCGCGTCGGGTTTCAAACGCCGTTTACCAACATCACCATGGATTTGACGCCGTCTGGCAAGCTGGCCGAGGAGCAGGTAATTATCGCCGGCAAAGTCCAGCCGGATCAGTACAAAGATTTTCAATCGGAAATGGATTTAATTAATATCGCTTTCGCCGAGTTGATGAGTGAGGGCGACGCCTCGGGCCGCATTTTTACTTTTCCCATTCCGACTTACAACATTACCAAAGAGTTTAACTGGGACAGTCAGGTGGCCAAAAAGATTTTTACCATGACCGCCAAATACGGCATTCCCTATTTTTCCAATTTTATTAATTCCGATATGAGTCCGGACGATGCCCGATCAATGTGCTGTCGGTTGCGTTTGGATAATCGCGAGTTGCGCAAACGCGGCGGCGGTTTGTTTGCCGCTAACCCGTTGACCGGTTCGGTCGGCGTGGTGACGATCAATTTGCCGCGCATCGGTTATTTATCCAAGAGTAAAGAAGAGTTTTTTGAGCGCTTGTCCAAGCTGATGGAAGTGGCGCGCCAGAGTTTGGAGATCAAGCGCGAGATGATCGAGGATTTGACTGATCGCGGGCTCTATCCGTATTCGCGCTATTATTTGTCCGGTATCAAACAGCGGTTTGGCAATTATTGGTCCAATCATTTTTCCACCATCGGCATTATCGGCATGAATGAAGCCTTGCTCAACTTCGAGCCATTAGGCAAAGCGATTAATACGCCGGAGGGCAAAGTCTTTGCCGAAGAGGTGATGACTTATATGCGCGAAAAAATGATGGATTACCAAAACGAGACTAATCATTTGTTTAATTTGGAGGCTACGCCGGCCGAGGGCGTGACGCGCCGCCTGTCGCATGCCGACAAGCAAAAGTATCCGGATATTATTGTAGCCAATAACGACAAGGTTGCTCAGGGTTTTGCACCATATTACACCAACTCTTCGCAATTGCCGGTTAATTTTACCAACGACGTCTTTGAAGCTCTGGATTTGCAAGACGATTTGCAAACAAAATATACCGGCGGCACAGTCTTGCACTTTTTCTTGGGTGAAGCCATGCCCGATGCCGAAGCGGTCAAAAAGTTGGTCAAAAAAATTGCCAGCAACTATAAACTGCCTTATTTTACGCTGACTCCGACTTTTTCTGTTTGTCCCAAGCACGGTTATCTATCCGGCGAGCATCCGTTTTGCCCCAAGTGCGATGAAGAAATCGGTTATCAGTCGGCTGACGTTGATCGGGCGGAGGAATTAAAACAGTCAATTGGGTATAAGAATTATAATAACTAGTGGAAGCTGGAATTTTCAGCTCTTGGTATCGCGCAAAAAATGCGAATTACACGCGAATACCGCAAATTACATAGCAAAAAATGCGAATTAAATATCAAAGTTTAAAATTTTAACCAACGTCAATCAACAAGTTCGCATTTTTCGCGGTTTAAATTCGTGGTATTCGCATGCCAATTCGCATTTTTCGCATTAATGAATCATTAAAATTAAAAATTAAATAATTAATAAATCTCTCGACAATATCGGCTTTGACAAGCCGTTGTCGGAAGTATAAACTAAAATCATATGACCCCCATGCCAAAACAAAACCAAGAGAGAACTGCTTGCGAAATTTACAGCCGCGTTGTCGGTTACATCCGACCGGTCGGCCAATGGAATAACAGCAAGCAGGCGGAGTTTTGCAACCGCAAAACTTTTGATGTCAGCAATACGGATTAACCGGGACTGGTATGATCATTGGCGGCCTGGAGAAAATCAGTTTATTGGACTTTCCGGGCACGCCGGCGGCGATTGTATTTACGCAAGGGTGTAATTTTCGCTGCCGCTTTTGCTATAACCCCATGCTGGTCGTGCCAAGTCGGCATGAAAAAACCACAAATCCGCCCCAGATTATGCCGGCGGATTTGTTGTTGTTTTTGCAATCACGTGTCGGTAAACTGGACGGGGTGGTGATTACCGGCGGTGAACCGACGATTCATCCGGATTTGCCGCAGTTTAT
>CAIUCZ010000027.1 GCA_903897785.1 Candidatus Falkowiibacteriota bacterium | reverse complement strand
TGGAGATCTTTGGCCCAAAAATAAGAAGCACCGCCGCAAATAGGACATTTTACGCCTTTACTTTTCATAAGCATTTGATTGATTATTATTTTAATTCATCCAGATTATCCCAAACCTTGCAAAAGGCCTTGATAACCAAATCGATTTCTTGCGCTGTATAGTTATGTTCTGGCAACTGCAAAGAAATCAATTCTTGATTTTGCATTCGTTCGGCCGCCGGGCAAATGCCTTTAGCATAGCTGACTTGGCCACGATAGTTTTCCGGATTCCAAGGAAAATGATTGGGTCCGTAAGCGGTTTTTTGCTGATACAACGGATACCAATATAACAGTTCGTAGCCGGCATAAACTCGCGGTGTGCCTTCGGCTTCCAGAGCGGCTATAATTTTTTCGCGGTCAACACCAATAATATCACTTTTAATTTTTAAAGCATAGCGATAATAAACATGTTTGCACTCTGTTTCCACTTTTGGCACAATCAATCCTGGCAAATCGCGCAAAGCGCTTGACAATCTATTGCCAACCTCGGTGATATGTGCGGCAATCGGCGATAATTTTTTTAATTGCTCCAAGCCGATAGCCGCCTCCATTTCGCCCAAACGAAAGTTAAAGCCGATCATGTTGGTCAAATCCGCCACTCCTTTGCCGGCCACCACGGCCTCGGCATGATTTCTGATCAATTGCATCCGCTCGGCCAGCCGGTCATCATCAGTGATCATCACCCCGCCTTCGCCGGTGTGGACATGCTTGTGGTAGTTCAAACTAAAGCCGCCGATCTGACCGATGGTGCCGGCGTAGCGGCCGCGATATAACGCATCGGGCGCCTGGGCATTGTCTTCGATTACCGCCAAATTATGTTCGCGGGCAATGGCCATAATTTCCGCCAACCGCGCCGGATGGCCAAAAATATTGGTGACAATAATCGCTTTGGTTAAAGGCGTAATATTTTTTTTGATCGATGCCGGATCTAAATTAAAGGTATCATCTTCGATGTCGGCGAAAACCGGAACAGCATTCCAAAACAAAACGGCATCGGCGGTGGCGCACATCGTGTTGGGACTGACAATCACTTCGTCGCCCGGGGCGATACCCAACGCGCCGACCGCGCCGATCAAACCGGAAGTCAAAGAATTAAAAGAAACGGCATGCTTAACCTTAAAATGCTCGGCCCAAGCCTGTTCAAAGGCGCGCACTTTCGGTCCGCCAAAAAAACCCTCGCGCCAAGAACCGTAAAAACCGGACAAATTGCCCGAAGCCAGAACTTCATTGACCGCCGCCATTTCCTCTTGACCGATGCTGTTAAAATGAGGAAATGGGGCAGTGATAGTCTTCGGTCCGCCGTTAATCGCCAATTTTGCCATAAAGTTGTCGTTTAATTTTTTCAATCAATTTAAAAATCGCCACGCTGTTATCCGCCGCCGACAGCAAGGCCTCGCCTTTGGCCAGATGATTATAGATATTATTGGCGGCGTTAGCGGCCACCATGGCTTTGTCGATGACTGCCGTTTTTTTGAGAACAAACCCCTTAAAATTTTTATCGACAAAGGCCAAGTCCGGCCGGCCGGCCACAATATATTTTTTTAATTTTATTTCCGCTTCAATCTT
>CAIUCZ010000026.1 GCA_903897785.1 Candidatus Falkowiibacteriota bacterium | reverse complement strand
TTTGGCATTGTTTTGGCTGTGACAAAGGCGGCGATCTTTTTTCTTTTGTTCTGGAGATGGAGCACTTGAGTTTTCCCGAAGCCCTGCGCTTGCTGGCGCCCAAGGCCGGGGTGCAATTAAAGCAACAGGATTATCGTTTGACCGCCGACAAAAATCGCTGGCTGGACGCGCTGGAAGCGGCCACGGATTTTTATCATCATTATTTATTGAATCGACCGGAAGCCAAAGCGGCGCGCGATTATGCCACCGGTCGCGGCTTGGATGACGCGACGCTGGAGGATTGGCAGATCGGTTATGCCCCGGCCGGCTGGGACAGTCTGTTGAATTTTTTGCAAAGCAAGAAATTTGCACCGGCCGATTTGCTCTCCGCGGGCTTGGTGATTCATAAAGCCGAAACCAATCGTTATTTTGATCGCTTTCGCGGCCGGTTGATGTTTCCGATTCGCGATCACAACGGTAACACCGTCGGTTTTACCGCGCGTTTGTTGCCGGGCGCCGAAGACGGCCAAGCCGGAAAATATATCAACAGTCCGCAATCAAAAGTTTATGACAAGAGTGCGATTTTGTTTGGTCTGGACAAAGCCAAAGCGGCAATCAAAGAGCTGGGCTATGTGATTATTATGGAAGGCCAGATGGACTGCATTACCGCGCATCAATTCGGCTTTAAAAATGTAATCGCCACTTCGGGCACGGCCTTGACCGCCGTGCAAGTGGCTTTGCTCAAACGCCATAGTGATAACCTTATGTTTGCCCTTGATGCCGATACAGCCGGGCAAAATGCGATTGATCGCGCCGGTGCGTTGATTGGTTCATTGGATTATAAAGAAGTCGAGGCCGCGGATCGCTATGGCCGGCCGCATACCTATATCGATCCGGAATCAAGCTACCAAATCAATATCAAGGTTTTGGAAATTATCGCCGGCAAAGATCCGGATGAGTTGATTCGCCAAGATAAAAAAATGTTTAGCGCGGCGATCAAAGAGGCCAAACCGTTGATGCAATATATTTTTGACAAGACTTTGGCGCGCTTTGATTTGGCACAAGTCAGCGGCCAGCAGCAAGCGGCCAAGATTTTATTACCGTTGTTGGCGCGCTCGGGCGATCGGGTGGCGCAAAATTTTTGGTTGAATCGGCTGGCCGAAAGATTGTCGATGCCGGAAAGATTTCTGCTGGAAGAAATGGAAAAGCTACCAAAAAAACCGATTAATCAAGACCAGTCGGCTTCGTCTCGCCGTAGCTTTAGCGAAGGCGGACCGGCGGCCATAAAACCAATCAGGCAGACGCGCGATCAGGCTTTGTCTGAATTTTTAGTGGCTTTGCTGTTTAAATCGCCAAAAAACCTGGCTCGATTGGCCAATTTTTTAACGCCGGAGCAACTGGCCGGAGCGGCGGTGCAAGATGTTTACAAAAGTCTGATAATTTACTATTATAAAAACCAACAGCAGCCTGATTTTAGTTTTAGCTATCAGGCTTTTAGTTCGTGGCTAGGCACATCGGCCCGACCGGAAACTATGGCTACGGCCTTGCGTTTGGCGGTTTTGAGTGAAAAAGAATTCTATCAGTTAAACGAGGCCGAAGCCAATCAAGAAATTTTTAAAATCAGCCGGCAGTTGAAAAAACAATACTTGGCCGGCCGGCAAAAAGAAATCACCCGGGTGCTGGGTCAGTTGGAGGAAAAAATTAAAACTGAACCGAGCCCGGAAAACAAAAGAATGCTGGACGAGGCTTTGCGCGAGTTTAATGACTTGGCCAAAGAGCTGCGCCAGCTGGCAGATTAGAATTATATGGCAAAAGCAAAACTTGTTGCCAAAAGCAAGTCAAAAAATAAAAGAAAAACTCAAATTAAGAAAGCGATTAAAAAAATCGTTAAAGTGAAAATTGTGCCCAAGAAAAAAATTATTAAACCTAAAACTGTTCCAAAGAAAAAAGTTGTGCGGCGTCCGGTAAAAGCGGTCAACCCGTCTTCGTTAAAACTTCGGCGAAGCGAGGGGAAAAATGTTAAACCGGTTAAAAAGCCGGTGGTTAAGGTTGTGCATCATGTCAACATTTCGGCGCGCAAGCCGGAAGTTAAAAAAGCTGTGCCACATAAACCGACTATTACCGAATTTGTTAAGCCGAGCGAAGAAAAAATCAAGGATTTGATTGTCAAAGCGCGTAGCCGCGGGTTTATTACCGAGACGGAGTTGTTGCAAGTTTTTCCCCAGGTGGAAGAATACGTTTTTGACTATGAGTTAACTTTGGAGGAGCTGCAAAAAAATAGCATCAGGATTATCGAAGACACGGGTAATTTTTTGGACGACTTGGCTAACATTCAAAAACAACATCAGTTTAATGCCGTGGTCGGCAACGAACGCGAGCGTTTGAAATTTGATATCTCCGAATTGTCGTCCGATTCGATTCAAATGTATTTGAAAGAAATTGGCAAAGTACCGCTTTTGACCGGCGATGAAGAGGTGGAACTGGCCAAGCGAAAAGATCGCGGCGACAAAGAAGCCGAGCGCTTATTGATCGAAGCCAACTTGCGTTTGGTGGTCTCCATTGCCAAACGGTTTGCCGGTTCGCGCGGTTTGTCGCTTTTGGATTTGATTCAAGAAGGTAACATCGGCTTGTTTCGCGCCGTGGAAAAATTTGAATATCGCAAAGGTTATAAATTTTCCACTTATGCCACCTGGTGGATTCGCCAGGCGATCACTCGATCTTTGGCCGATCAATCGCGCACCATTCGTATTCCGGTGCACATGGTGGAAAATATTAATAAATTTCAGCAAATCAAACGCCAGTTGATGCAGGATTTGGGCCGCGAAGTAATGCCGGAAGAAATTGCCGCGGAAATGGGCGAGGATATCGACAAAGTGCGTTATATCATGAAAATTTCCCAAGAGACTATTTCTTTGGAGACCTCGGTCGGCGACGATGATGAAGATTCCACGCTGGAAGATTTTATCGAGGACGTCAAAACCGTCACCCCGGATCGCGTGGCCGCTTTACAGCTCTTGAAAGACTATGTCAAAGAAATAATTTCTCATTTAACGCCGCGTGAACAAAAGATTTTGGAAATGCGCTTTGGTTTGGTGGACGGTGTGTCGCATACTTTGGAAGAAGTCGGTGCCGAGTTTGACGTTACCCGCGAACGCATTCGGCAAATTGAAGCCAAAGCGATTGAAAAGATTCAGAAGCAGGAAGGAGTTAAAAAACTTAGAGACTATTAAGTCGAAAGTCGATAAAGTTTATAAAGTTGAAAGTCATTAGTCGTTAGTCGTTAGTTGGTCTCGGCACAGTCTCCCATAAAAATATAACGCCTCGCCGCAGTCTCCCGCAGGGGGATGCGGCGTTTTTGTGACACTGGGGATGCCTTAGTTCCTGTCCCGATGTAACGTCGGGAGGCTGTGGCACCCTCCAAACCAGAGGTGCTCTTTGCTTTTGGCCAGTCCTTGACAAAATTAAGTCATTGTTATAGCCTATGATTAGCAAAATTTATGGGTTAGCCGCCATAAATTATTTATTTACATTATCAATCTACTTACCCAGATATTTTCCTTGCCCAAACTGGCTAGTTGGCGTGAGTCTGAGTAATAGTTCAAAGGAAAAGTATGGAATTACCAACACTCGAAGAAATGTTAAAGGCCGGGATGCATTTTGGCCACCGCACCTTTAAATGGCACCCCAAGATGAAACCGTATATTTACGGTCAACGCCAGGGCGTGTACATTATCGATTTGGAAAAAGCCCACGAGAAATTGGGTCAAGCCTTGCAATTTATCAGCGACAGTCTGGCGGCTAATAAAATTATTTTATTGGTCGGCACCAAAGCCCAGGCCAAAGATTTGACCAAAAAAACCGGTCAGGCCGCGGGCGTGTCTTATGTGTCCGAACGCTGGCTGGGCGGGACAATCACCAATTTTAATATCATCAGAAATTCGATTCGCCGCTATCGTGATTTGTTAGACAAAAAAGCGACCGGCAAATTGGAAAAATATACCAAAAAAGAACGCTTGAATTTTGATCGCGAAATCGCGCGCTTGGAAATTTCTGTCGGCGGTTTGGCCGATTTGAACCGCACGCCCGATTTGATTTTCATTTGGGATATCAAGCACGAAGGCACGGCACTCGCCGAAGCCAAGAAAAAAGGCATGAAGATTATTGCCGTTTGCGATACCAACGTTGATCCGACGGGCGTTGATTTTGTGATTCCGGCCAATGACGATTCCAGCAATTCGGTGAAGTTGATTTTAGGCTTAATTGAAAAGGCAATCGCCGAAGGCAAAGCCAAAGCGGAAGATGCCAAGGCCAAGGAAGTTAAACAAACTGCTTAAATATTTTTGTTGGTCATACCGGCGCATGCCGGTATCCAGAATTTTACTCAAACCAACTGGATCCCGGCCTACGCCGGGATGACACACCGAATAATTTTTAATTCGTAATTTATATTTTTTTAATTCTCAATAATATGGATATGCAAACCATCAAAATCCTGCGCGAGCGCACCGGCGCCGGCATGGCTGATTGTCAAAAAGCGCTGGTTGAATCAAGCGGCGATATGGAAATGGCCGTGGATATTTTGCGCAAAAAAGGCATTGCCAAAGCCGCCAAACGCGGCGAGCGCGAAACCAATCAAGGTATCATCAAAATGATGTTAAGTGTTGATCATAAAAACGGTTATTTGCTGGAAGTCAATTCAGAAACCGATTTTGTGGCGCGCAATCGGCAGTTCCAAGACTTCGTTAACGAAACGATGGAGTTGCTGATGTTGGCCAAGCCAAAAAGTTTGGCTGACTTGCTGGCTTTAACGATGAACACCCATGAGACTGTCGGCGATACTTTGACGCACTTGTCCGGCGTGATCGGCGAGAAACTGGCGATCAAACGCTGTGATATCTTGACCAGCGCCGGCACTGTCGGCGGCTATGTCCATGCCAACAGCGCCATCGGCGTTTTGGTGGCTTTAGCCAAACCGGATCAAGAAGAAGTCGCCAACAATATTGCCATGCAAATTGCCGCGGCTAATCCGCGCTACATTGCGCCGGAAAATGTCGATCCGGCCGAACTTGAGAAAGAAAAAGAAATTTATCGCGCGCAGTTGCAAGCCGAAGGCAAACCGGCAGAAATGATCGAGAAAATTTTGCTGGGCAAAGCCAATAAATATTTTGAAGAAGTTTGTTTGATCAAACAAGAATACGTCAAAGACGAAAAGATGAAAGTCGAACAGCTTTTGAACGGTGCAACCGTGGAAAAATTTATCCGCTATAGTTTGAACAGTTAAGCTTATGTCCGTATACCGAGTGCAGTTTTGTCCGTGGGATAAAAGTTATGTCGCAACAGGGGAGGAGCTAACGCTCAACAATAATGATCAGGTGGTGGTGCGCACCGACTATGGTTATGATTTGGCCACAGTAGTGACGGCGGTGAATGTAATCGATGAAGCGCCTGCCTCATCGGCGGGCGAGCAAGAAACGATTACAATTATTCGCTCGGCTGATGACCGCGATTTGGCTAACAAACAAAAAGCCAACGCCGGCAAGATGCAGGCGATCATTGATTGCCAAGCGATGATCGATCAGCGCGCTTTGCCGATGAAGTTGTTGGATGTTGATTTTTCGCTGGACAAAGATCGCGTCGTTTGCGCCTTTGTCGCCGGCGTGCGCGTGGATTTTCGCGACTTGCTCAAAGATTTGAATCGTTATTTTTCTTGCCAAGTGCGCTTGCAACAAGTGGGTGCGCGCGACCAAGCCAAAATTTTGGGCGACAACGGACCGTGCGGCCGGGGTTTGTGTTGCCGCCAATCGCATCGCGAATTGTCCGCCGTTGGTGCGGAAAACTTGGACGGGTCGGTGAGCGGCCGGGGCGGCGATCGTTTGACCGGCGCCTGCGGGCGGTTGATGTGTTGCCTTAAGTTTGAGGGGGAAGCGGGCGGAAAGGCTTATAAAAAACCTAGACCCGTTAAACCTCAAAAATAAAATAGCACTGTCATCCCGGCGCATGCCGGGATCCAGTTTTTCTTGCTTCTTTTGCCGCTTTCTGGATACCCGCCCGAACGGAACAGGCAGGCCGGCGAAGCCTGCCCCGTTGCATAACGGGGCCGGTATGACCAACGTTAAAAAACGAAGCCGGCGGTTGACATTTTGTCGAAAAATGATAATCTTAAATCAAGGATGACTTTGCGGTTTTCGGCAACCGCAACCTCATCTTAATAAAAAAGTTTAATCTTGGTATTTTTTACCACCAACAAACCTATGGAAGCATTTCAAGACAAAGCATTTTTAGAGACCATTGTGAAGTCTATCGTCTCTCACCCGGAAGCTGTCGAGGTTGACCGGACTGTGGATGAAATGGGCGTACTCTTAACTTTAAAAATCGACCCGAGCGATATGGGCTATGTTATCGGCCGCCGTGGCCAAACCGCGCAAGCGATGCGCACTTTGTTGAAAATTGTCGGCGCCAAAAACAATGCCCGCGTCAACTTGAAAATTTATGAACCGGAAGGCTCTCGCATGGCGCGCCATGAACAGCGCGAACAAGCGGCGCCGAAAGCCGATGACATTGATACCTCGATGGTTGATGATATTACGATCTAGTTTTTATTTTAGAAACTAAAAATAGAAAGCCGCAATTTTTTTGTCGGCTTTTTATTTAAAAAAACAACCCCGCCCTGCCGTAGTCTCCCCGACCTCAAGTCGGGGGACTGCGGCAGTCTTCGACAATGAAGAGTGCCACAGTCCCCGAGTACGGGAGACTATGGCACGGCGGTAAAAGTATTTTATGAAGTTCAAAATAATTACAATTTTTCCTGCTGTCTGTCGCGCCTATCTTGACGAAGCGATGTTAAAGCGCGCCCAAGACTCCGGCGCGGCCGAAATCAAGACTTATGATTTGCGCGCTTGGACCGACGATAATCATCACACGGTTGATGACGCGCCGTATGGCGGCGGAGCGGGAATGATTATGAAACTTGAACCGTTTTATAAAGCGGTTCAAGAGTTAAAAGTTGAAAGTTCAAAGTTAAAAGTTAAGGAGCCGCTACGCGGAGAGATAAAAAGAAAAATAGTTTTATTGTCGGCGAAAGGAAAAACTTGGAATCAAGAATTGGCCAGAGAATATTCCAAGCTTGATGAAGTGATTTTAATTTGCGGCCGCTACGAAGGGGTGGACGAGCGAATTAAAGAATTTATTGATGAAGAAATTTCCATCGGCGATTATGTTTTGACCGGCGGGGAGCTGGGCGCTTTGGTGATGGTCGATTCGATTGTCAGATTGTTGCCGGGCGTCTTGGGC